>CAYMZR010000006.1:0-43238 GCA_964394975.1 uncultured Dehalococcoidia bacterium
ATAATCAAGCTAAATTCGACTGTGGATTAATCCATAACAGACCAGTGCGATTCCTATTATCTCAAGCAGTTGGCAAAGACCCTGAATATGCTGCTAGTACTGCTGCGATGGAGATAAAAGACAGCAAATCAGATCTACTGATCAAGGCCGAAGGATTTGATAGAGACAACATTCGTTGCTACCAGATATCTACGACCGGGGAGGCTAAAAATCCTGCTATGCGACTTAGAATGATCGTGGCGGGATTTTCAAAATACGGAGAAATGGACAAAATAGGAGACCAGGAGATCGCCTTTGAATGCCGCAGTAACCATGATGGGTTATTGAGGATTTTGTTACCGTATTCTAGAAATGTAAGTAGTGTAGAAACGATGATGCAGGCCGAATCTATGAGAGGTCAGATGACCACTAATACCCTAGGTTTTAGTCAAACATAATGGAAGGAGCGTTTTAGAATATGACTTATCAAGAAACTATGTCATCAAAAGAACGAGTGATGAATGCTTTGGCAGGAAAGCCTGTCGACAGAACACCCGCAGTTAATCCGACCAATGTAGCAACAGTTGAGTTGATGGATTTAGTAAATGCCCCTTTCCCTTATGCTTGTCAAGACGGAGAAATGGCAGCCAGATTAGCTGCTACTGGATACACTGAATTAGGTTTCGATTCAGTTTCACCCTACTTCAGCATAATTCAAGAATCATCCGCCCTTGGTTGTGAAATGCAATGGGAAGAAAAAGACAACTGGCCAACGGTCCGAATGTATAACCCTATATGGAAATCTGCTGCTGATGTAAAGATACCTTCGGACATTCTTGAACATCGCGATATGAAAGCTATAACAGACTCAATAAGAATGCTAAAAGATGAGTTCGGTAACGAAGTTGCAATAATAGGAAAAACCATGGGCCCTTGGACTCTTGCCTATCATGTATTTGGTGTGGAAAGTTTTCTTTTGGGCACAGTTGATAATCCGGAAGAAACAAAAAGAGCCCTGGAAAAATTGAAGGAAATTTCAGTGCTTTTTGGACAAGCTCAAATAGACGCAGGGGCAGACGCTTTGACATTTCCTGATCATGCCACAGGTGATCTTGTTAGTGGAGCTTACTATAAAGATTTCTTACAAGAAATTCATACCGAAATGGTAGATGTTTTGGATGTCCCTCTCATTTTGCATATCTGTGGCAAAACCGTCGATAGAATGCCATACATAGCCAAAACAGGAATGGCTTCTTTTCATTTTGACTCAAAAAATGACCCGCAAGAGGCCATGGACGCGGTGGATGGAGGTATCACTCTTGTAGGTAATATAAATAACCCAGAGACCTTGTATGCGAGAGGTCCTGAAGAGGTCAGGCAGGAAGTATACAAATGCTTGGAAGCCGGGGTGCAGATGATTGGGCCAGAATGCGCAATTCCTTTGGCAACTAAAATAGAAAACCTAATGGAGATTCCATTAGCGATAAAAGATTGGACAGCAGAGAGACATGGTTAGCCTGTATCAACTTATCATTTAGTCGTATAATTCCTCTTTAAATGTAAATATATTTTCAATTTATAATCGACCGGACTTAGATTATTAAACGACAGAGGTTCCTAAACCATATGCCAGTTACTAATGAAGATTTGGAGTTGGAGCTAGGATATGTGAATAACCCCGCTGAGCAACAGCACATTCGCGCTCTATGGGATGAAGCAGACCCCTTAATGCAAGACATATCTGTCTCCTTAATTAAAGGAGAGAACAACAAAGTAGACCAATTAACTCAAGCAGCCCTGGAAGCTGGATTTACGGCCAATACCATTCTCGATGGAGGGCTTATCGCAGGTATGGCAATTGTCGGAGTTAAATTTCGCGACAACTTAATATTTGTACCAGAAGTCCTCGTGGCCGCACGCGCTATGAAAGCAGGTATGACCCACATCGAACCGATTCTATCGGCTTCCGGAATAGAACCCGTTGGGACAGTAATAATGGGCACAGTAAAAGGAGACCTCCACGACATTGGCAAAAATCTTTGTATCATGATGTTAAGAGGGGCAGGTTTTACAGTCATCGATTTAGGTGTAGACACTTCACCGGAGGAGTTTATAGAGGCAGTTGAGGAGAATGAAGCCGGAGTTGTGGGAATGTCTGCACTTCTAACGACCACTATGCCAAATATGGGTAGAACCATTGATGCATTTGAAGAAGTTGAGATGAGAGAATTAGTAAAAATCATGGTTGGCGGAGCCCCACTTTCTCAGGAATTTGCGGATGATATGGGTGCTGACGGATATGGGAAGGATGCAATATCCTGTGTTGAACTGGCCAAAGTTTTTATGAGTCCTGATGCTGAACATTCAGCAAGCCCTATCGGATAACACCTGCCAAATTCTGTGCCCATTGAGACAATATTATGGAACCAGTCGATCAAGAAAAATATAGACAGAGTTTAAGGAAACTCGAGTCAATTTTTAGATCAATATCAGATACGGCCTCTGAAGTGTCATCATGGCGATGCCCTTACAAGAATGTTGAAAACAGGTGCACTGCAAAATTTGGATGTAGAAATCAGGATAGACCTAGTAGCACAGAAGAACTATTTCTTTGCTTGGGCAGCGATGACATAGATTACCGATCAGCTTGGGAAACAAGTAATTAACCTGAAAATATCCCCACTTTTATTCACAACTTGTAAAATACCTGCAACGAAATCAAGTTTGAAGGTATAAATTATGTCTCCAGTTTTTGCCGACGGCAAAGAATATCCCGCATCCACTGATAAAACTATATTTGAATATGCCGACGACCTGCAGGTGAGAGTTCCAACTGCATGTAGTAGAAACGGAGAATGTCACGAGTGTGTGGTGGAAATCAAAAAAGGCCTGGAATCCTTAAACAAATTGAGCAAAGAGGAAAATTTTCTAAGAGGCAATTACAGATTGGCCTGCCAAGCAGTCGTCAAAGATTTGTCAGTCGATGTTGAATTCAGCACCCTAAGACGACAACCAAAAATTTTGACCTCTGGAATCAAGAGGGAGATAACCCTAGATAGCATTGTCACGACAGGTAACGGAAGGGTCTTCATTGATGGAACGGATGTAGATAAATATCAGGGACATATTTTAGGGCTTGCTGGAGATATAGGGACTACCACCATAGTGTTAATGATAATAGATTTGGAAAATGGTGACGTCATCGCAACTTCCTCCTTTGAAAACCCTCAAAGATTTGGTGGTTCCGACGTAATGAACCGAATTTCTTATGATGGTGGGCCAAATAACGGAGAACTTAAAAAAGTACTGGTTGCATCGGTCAATTATGAAATAAGCGAAATGCTCAAGGATTCCAATATTCACAGAAGAAGAATTTATGATGCCGTATTTGTTGGAAATACTACAATGAGGGACATACTATTCGGGATTGATGTTCAAACTGTAGGCGAAAAACCTTACCGATCCATCATTCAAAACGAATTTGAAGCTGGATCCAGACAATCGACTTCGATCAATGTTAAAGCTAGAGAATTTGGCTTGCGAATATTCCCAGAGGCACGAATATACAGTGGACCCCTAATCGGCTCTCACGTAGGATCGGATGTAGCCGCCGATCTACTAGCTGTAAAAGCAGATAAAACTGAAGACGCAATTATGCTTGTGGATATAGGCACCAACACTGAAGTAATTATAGGTACAAAAGATAAAATGATTGCTGCTTCCTGTCCTGCTGGCCCGGCCTTTGAAGGTGGAGAAATAACCTATGGAATGCCTGGGTATGAAGGAGCTGTTGAATCAGTCAAAATCAGAGACGGCGTTTTGGAAATCAAAACGATTGGTAATAGTAATGTTCAAGGTATATGCGGCTCGGGGTTAATCGATTTATTAGCAGAACTTCGAAAATCTAATTTGATGTCCGAACTTGGAGTCTACTTAGATGGTTCGACCGAATACTCCTTTTCCGAAAAAGAAGACATGGCCCTTTACAGATCCGATATTAGTGCGTTGGCGCAGGCAAAATCAGCAAACTACTGTGGGCAATATCTAGCATTACGGCATTTTGGAACTCCTATCGATAAAATAACCAAGCTGTATCTGGCTGGAGGTTTCGCAAATTACATAAATCCCTCAAATGCGCGTGATATAGGATTCATAGCAAATTTCCCATTAGAAAAAATTGAAAAAGTAGGGAATGCTTCACTTGAAGGCGCCATTCTTATGCTCAAATCAATCAAAATGAGGACAGAGATAGAAAAACTAGTATTGGAAATAGAACATTTGGAATTGGAAACAGTCCCAGATTTCTTCGAGGTTTTTGTTGAAGGGTGTATGTTTAACCCAATGCCAGTAGATTTAACATCAATTAATTCATAATGAAAGGGAGATAGAGATGGGTTGGAAAGTCCTAATTACAGACCATGTATGGCCAACCACAGACCCAGAGAGGGCTGTTTTAGAGGCTGCAGGAGCTGAGGTGATAGTTGCCCCTAACGGGGACGAAGATACCTTAATTAATTTGGCAAAAGATGTTGATGCGATAATGACCTGCTTCGCAAAGGTCACAGATAAGGTAATCAGGTCAGCTGAAAAATGCGTTGCCATAGGTCGATTCGGGGTAGGAGTCGATAACATAGACGTGGCTACAGCTACTGAATTAGGTATACCTGTAACCTATGTTCCAGACTACTGTGTAGATGAAGTTTCTGACCACGTATTAGCTATGCTCCATACTTGGAATAGAAAAATAGCTCTATTCAGCCAGTCAGTCAAAGCTGATGGCTGGGGGCATTTAGGTTTGACAATGCGTATAAAAAGACTTCGAGGCAAAACAATTGGAATTGTCGGGTTTGGTCGAATAGGACAGGCAGTGGCTGAAAAAGCTTCAGTATTTGGATTAAAAATACTCGCCTCTGACCCACTAATACCTAAAGAAGTTGTGGAGTCCCATGGTGGAAAACTGGTCAGCCTTACTGAACTGCTTGAAAAATCGGACTTTGTGTCGCTTCATGCTCCACTAACTCCAGCAACTGAAAAAATGATTGGCCCACAAGAATTGGATCTGATGAAGGATGATTCTTTCCTAATAAATGCGGCACGCGGCCCACTAATTGACGAATCTGCTTTGTATGACGCTTTGTCTAACGGAAAAATCGGCGGTGCAGGTTTGGATGTGATGGTCGAGAATGAGCCACCGAAAGACCATCCTTTGATGCAACTGGAAAATATCCTAATAACCCCTCACACTGCCTTTTTTTCTCAAGAATCCACTCTAGAATTAGAGGAACGAGCTGCCAGCGAGGTAGTCAGGGTTTACAGAAATACTATGCCAGAAAATTTAGTTAACAGGAAAGTCTTAGATCATCCAAATCCCAAAAGATCTTTACAAGACTAATTTCTAGATCATTGATACGCTCTGGCCACCATCAATGACAATACATGAACCCGTAATCAGTCCAGACCTATCGGAGGCTAGGTACGCCACCAGATCTCCCAGTGGTTCTGGCCATCCAAACTTTCCAAGAGGCAAATTATCTTTTATAAAATTTTCCACAACCTCTGGGGTATTGTCATTCTGAAACCTTTCCCATGACCCCCCTGGATGCTCAATGGAACCTGGTGCAATAGAATTTACTAATATTCCATCCTTGGCCAAAGAAATAGCAGCATGCTTGGATGCGGCTATCAAAGCGGCTTTCGCTGACATATATGATATATTCCCACCATATTCTCTCCCCCATATAGAGGCAATATTGATAATCCGACCCCACCCCTTACTCCTCATAGAGGGAATGACATACTGCATAAGCTCAAAAGCTCCAAAAACATTTAAATCGAATGTTCCTTTGAAATCTTCTATGGGTGTGCCACTTACATCCTCTCTAGATCTGGTTCCACCAGCATTATTAACCAAAATATCTATTGTTCCCAAAGCCTCCGTCACAGCGGTATGCAAGTACCCCACTGATGACATATCAGAAACATCCGCTACAACTCCGATGCAGACACCTCCTGTTCCTTTAATTTCATTCACAGTATCATCGATGGTTTCTTGGGTTCTACCACATATAGCCACATTGGCACCCTCCCTAGCCAAAGACAAGGCACTTTGTCTACCCAACCCTCTGCTCCCACCTGTTACTAGAGCAACTTTCCCATTCAGTCCTAGATCCATATTTTTCACTCACTTTCTTATTTTTGGTATCCGATGGATATAATTCTGTTAGTTTAATACATTAATTTCTTGACTACAGTGAAGTGCTAACCTAACATTCAATTCTGTTATGCTCCTTGATTTACACACTCACTCAGTTGCCTCCGACGATTCTAGAGCAACTGTAGAACAATACATAAAATGGGCCAATGTGCTAAAGAAGAAAGGTAAATCCATAGACGGATTTGTCTTAACAGAGCACAGGCAATTTAATCATAGCGTCGACTACAGTAATTTGGCGTCTCAAAGCGGCTTGATAATTTTGAAAGGTGCTGAACTAGACACAGACACTGGTCACTTTTTGGTTTATGGAATTTCAGAAGAAATCACCAACAAAATCGATTTTTCAGATGTTAATATGAGTGCGCAAAAACTGGTAGATTGCTGCGATACTCATGGAGCAATTGCAATTCCTGCCCATCCTGGACGGGCTGGAATTGGGTTCGCAGAATACTTGGAAAAAGGTGTTACAGGTTTTGAAACTGTTAAGACCGTAGAGAAACTCAATGGGTCAAACAGACCAGGTGAAGGTGAAAAGGCAGAGTTATTAATTGGTGCTAAGGGATACCATGGTACCGGTGGAAGTGATGCCCATATAGTAAGTGCAATTGGCACCTGTATGACAGATTTTGAAAAAGATATTTCCAATGAATATGATTTAGTGAAGGAACTCCGAAACGGGTCCTTTAAAGCCGTAACACTTGATAAATAGCAAATTTTTTGGAGCTGGACATGACCACCGATGAGGGAATCGTATACGACAGAAGTCTACTCGGGGTAGAAACGCACATAGGAACCTTCGAATTGACTCGGGAATTGATGCTGGGGTTCGCTAAATCAACAGGAGAGACGAACCCTAGGTATGTAGGTGATGAGCACGGTAAAGGAAATATTGTGGCTCCTTCAACAATTTGCAACGTTTTTGTTTCAGGAGTTTCAAGACCTGACATAAAACTTGAATTCGGAGAAATAAGTTTTTTCGCAGGTCAATCCATAGAATGTAAGGCTGAAATACGGCCAGGAGACGTCCTTTCCGCAAGCACCAAACTGGATAATGTATACGCCAAAACAGGAAGATCAGGAAAAATGGTCTTTGCCGTCTGGGAAACACATTTCAAAAATCAAGACGATACGACGGTAGCACTAGTAACGGAATCTTTTGTCAGAAGGAATAAAAGTAGATGAGTAAGAATCTTTATTTTGAAGACGTTGAAATTGGAGATGAAATCGGACCCATAACTAGATCTGTTTCCGACGATGATGTAATTCAATTTGTTTCAATCAGAGAGAAAAAAGTTACTCCTTCACGGTTTACGTCAAAAGAATTCGCCAATAGTGAAGGTCTAGCAGAAGCGATTGTGCCTGGGCCTATGAACATAGCGTTAATGTCCCAGGTACTGACTGATTGGTCTGAGACAGTTTGCCTTCTAAAAATAGATGTTGTCTTCCGGCAAACCGTCCCGCACAACAAAGAACTTACTTTCAGTGGAATCGTGACTGATAAGGACGAGACAGGAGAAAACACCAAACTAGAATGCGACGTGGTCATGGAAAATTCTGATGGGGTAAAACTCGTCATCGGGACGGGAATAATAGCCCTCCCCAACAAATCCTAGAAAATGATCTCTATCCCTTTTGAAAAACACACTCTCCAAAATGGTCTAGACGTCATTATGCACGTCGACAAAACAGTGCCTACCGTTGCTGTTAATATCTGGTATCACGTTGGATCGAAAAACGAGGTTCCAGGGAAAACGGGCTTCGCGCATCTATTTGAACATGTCATGTTTGAGGGCTCCAAAAATCACAATAGTGATTATTTCGGACCACTTCAAGAAATAGGAGCTTCAATCAACGGGTCCACAACTAACGATAGAACAAATTATTGGGAAAATTTGCCTTCTAACTATCTGGAATTGGCCCTATGGCTGGAATCAGACAGGATGGGATTTCTACTCGAGGCTTTGGACCAAGGTAGGTTCGATTTACAAAGGGAAGTAGTAAAAAACGAAAGAAGGCAGAGTTACGAAAATAGGCCTTATGGAATGGCCTATCTAAAACTCCAAAAACTGCTTTTCCCGACGCCTCATCCATACAACTGGCCCACGATAGGCTCTCAGGAAGATTTGAATAGAGCAGACATTGAAGACGTGAAGGATTTTTTTAGAAAGTTTTATCACCCGTCCAATGCAAGCATTGCTATAGCGGGAGACATCGACCTCGGGCGTACCCTCACTTTAGTTGAACAGTACTTCGGGAATTTACCGCCTGGGCCCACAATTGACAGGTTCCACCAAATGGATTCTGCTTTAAAAGGACAAACGTGGGCTACTTTAGAAGACTCGGTACATCTACCGAGATTATATCTCGCCTGGCCAACAAAGCCTGAATTCACCGAAGAGCAGGCCGCATTGGATGTACTTTCGGTGATTCTGTCAGATGGTAGAAGCTCCAGGCTGGAGCGAAAACTTGTCTACGAAAAACAAACCACTAGAGACATACGGGCCTATCACCATGGTCAAGAAATATCAGGCGAATTTCATATAATTGCTACAGCAAACCCAGGTACATCCATCGAAGACATTTATTCAGATATCCAAGAATCTTTAAGGCACATATCGGACATGCCTCCTTCCGACGAAGAAATGAAAAAAGCCCATAACAGAATAGTTATGTACCATATAAGCCAATTGGAAAAAATAGGTGGTTTTGGAGGTAAGGCGGATCAACTGAATCACTTTAATGTAATGGCAGGTGACCCAAGTCTTATAGAAAATGATGTGGAAAGATACACAAAAGTATCCGCCCAAGATGTTTCAAAGGCCGCGCAATTACTAAATGACAATTTTGTTGGCTTAACTGTAAAACCACTTAATGATAATAAATCCACAAATTCACAAGTCGACAGAAGCAAGACTCCATCACCTTCCACTCCAACAGGTTTTTCGCCGCCAGAGCCGAAAGAAATATTCTTGAATAATGGAATAAAAGTGTTGATGGTTAATCGTCCTCAGTTGCCTCTAACCAACATCGGACTTCTCATGAACACAGGATCAACCAACGATCCTGAGAACAGCTCTGGCCTATCGCAATTCATGGTGGATATGTTGTTTGAAGGGACTTCAACTAGAAGCAGCTCACAGATAGCAAATGAGATTGAGTTTCTCGGATCCCATCTAACGAAGGATGTGTCCAGAGAACACACTTTTATAGATGTATCGGGAGTATCAGATAATACAAGAAAGGGGTTGGAAATAATTTCAGACACAATTTGCAATCCTATTTTCCCTCCTGAAGAGATAGAACGCGTTAGGAAAGAGAAACTAGCTGATCTCCAGTCAATTCAAGACAGTGCCGACACGACTGCAGCCATCGCAACCAGATCTATCTTACTAGGTTCGGAGTCATCCTATGGTCATACTATCAGCGGCAACGAGGAAAGCGTAACTTCTATCAATAGGGATTCTATCCAAAGCCAATATCAAGATATGTTTCACAATTCCAGCAAAACATTTCTTGTAGTGGGGGATATATCCTCTGATAACTCTATCAATTTACTAAATGAGAAATTTGGACAACTCCCCAATAAACAGAAAAATGAAGTTCCCAAATTGGAGCTACAGAAAATAGACCAAAATGGTCCAGTTATTTATCTTGTCGACAGACCTGGTTCAGCTCAATCTATATTAAGAGCAGGTCATATATCGATTCCCAGAGAACACCCCGACTATCATCCCCTAGCTTTTGTAAATTACATACTTGGTGGAGATTATTCTAGTCGCCTAAACATGAATCTACGACAAGATAAGGGATACAGCTATGGTTTCCATTCTTCTATCGAATGGATGAGGCCTTTTTCCATCTTCCTAGCTAGAGGAAGTGTACAGACAGAAGTGACCAAAGAATCAGTTTTCGAGACCCTAAAGGAACTACGTGAAATTAGGGAAGGTAACGAGATCGACTTTGAGGAATTCAGCAAAGCCAAAGAAGGTTTGATCAAAAGCGTTCCATCACAATTTGAATCAAATCAACAAATCGTAAATCAATTGCTTAATATGGCAGGATTTGATCTGCCCATAAATCACTTCAAAGTTAACATAAGGAAAATATCTGATCTAACCATCGACCAGGTAAGAGAATCTGCATCGAAACACCTCTCTCCTCATGAGACCAAAATAATAGTCGTGGGCGACAGAGATAAAGTGGAGAAAGGTTTGGAGGAATTAGGATATCCCATCAGGCATATAGATATGTACGGCAACCTTTTATAAGAAAATGTACCGTTGCGAACATTGCGATTTTGAAAATGATCCATCGAGTCTATTTTGTGGTGGCTGTGGTGACGATTTGGGAATCAAATGTGGCCGTTGTGGAGAGCTAAACAAGAATCGAACTTTCTGCACAAATTGTGGCCAAATTGTTTCTAGCAGCCTTGAAGCAAGAAATGAATCTAAAACCCCAAGTAATGCTGAACAAATGCAATATGGACCACACCAACCTACAAATTCTGTGGTCGAACTATTGCCAAACCCGGGGCAACTGGCCGACTTGATTACAATCTCATTTTCCGCCTACAAACAGAATTTCAAAAGTTTCCTAACATTGGCATTAATAAATGGAATTCCAGCTCTTTTCATCGGCTTCATCATACCTGCTCTCCTTGAAACAGAATCTATTTCATTTCAAAACTTGCAACAGTACAGTGATCCTGAGCTTTCAGAAAAACTTTTTTTAGAAATAAAAGCCATCCCAATGTGGAAAATTTCTACGATACTGATCCTTATCCTGATTGGCCCTATTGCAAAACTAATATCCGCAACTGCAATTATTATCGGTGCTGCCCAATTTGCTAGTTCAGAAAAGGTATCTCCAATCGTTTGCCTCAACTATTCGCTTTCTCGGCTAGGAAGACTAATCATACTTTCACTATTCTTGATAGGATTATTGATAATTCCCATCGCGTTAAGTCTCATATGGATCGGTGTCCCAATCCTTATTTACCTCTTAGTCCGATGGTTGTTTGTATGGTCATCAATGGCTCTGGACAACACAGGCATTACCAAATCCGTGCAGTCCAGCTGGGACCTTGTGGAAAAACGATGGTGGATAACTTTTGGAACCTTCCTTGCTATTTTCATCCTTACGATGCTACCAACCATTCTACTAGTCTCGGTATCGTCAAAGTTAGAATCAGACCTTATTTTTCGTATCCTAGACGTGTTCTTTGGTGTTCTCATTTCTCCGTTTCAATTCATTACAATTGGGCTTTATTTTCTTTCATTAAAGAAATATCCAAAAACATAATTCGCCCATCAATAACTTAATTGAGTGCCATGTTTATTTTTAAGTAGCTATGCTTTTATAATTGAGCCAAATTAGACACGAGTTTAAAATGGCAATAACAGAACAATTTGATTACAGATTCAAAAATTTTAAAAGAGGACGATTGCAAAATGGGAAATAGATTAGAAGGAAAAATCGCCGTGGTCACCGGTGGGGGAAGAGGTATAGGTAGAGGAGTCGCGAAACTTCTTGCCGAGGAAGGTGCCTCCATTGTTGTCAACGACAAAGGTACAGAAGTCGATGGTACAGGCGCATCAAACATACCAGCTGATGCGGTTGTAGATGAAATCAAATCTTCCGGAGGGAACGCTATAGCTAATTATGCAGACGTATCTACGATGGAAGGGGGAGAGGGTTTGATACAGGCCTGTGTAGACAACTATGGTCAAATAGACATTCTAGTTAATTCTGCGGGGTCATTAAAAGACCGTATGATCTATCAGATGACGGAATCAGATTTTGATCAAGTGGTCCGAAATAATTCAAAAAGTGTTTTCACAACCACAAAATTTGCTGGAATATTATTCCGACAGCAAAGGTCTGGCAGAGTGGTGAATATGGTTGCAGATTCCGGACTAGGAGATGTTGGACGCTCAAATTACGCCGCAGCTACAGAAGGAATTATCGGATTAACCAGAACTACTGCCAAAGACTTGGGTAAATATGGTGTTACGGCCAATGCTATATCAGCTATGGCAGAAACCAGATTATTCCCTGGAGCAGTTGATCAACACAGAATCCCCGCAATATCAGGCCCATCGAGAGATGAAAGGGCTGGTATAGGACCATCACCTGAAATTCCCACCTGGTCAGGTGGGGGATCGCCCGACGATGCTGAAAATGTGGCACCGCTCGCTGTGTATCTTTGCACCGAGGCCGCACCAAATATCAATGGATACGTATTGGGTGTTAGAGGAGGAAGTCTGTATGTTTACTCTAACCCTGAAATCGAAAACGTGGTAAACAAATGGGGCAACTTTACGATGGAAGAAATGGATGTTTTGTTCCCCAAGATGATGGGATATGGTTTCTGATTCAAAAAAAGGTAGAAAATTAACAATTAAAGAACTTTAAGAGGTGATAAGGTGACTAAAAGGGTTGAAGGAAAAGTAGCTATAGTAACTGGAGCCGGGAGAGGTATAGGTAGGGAAGTTGCACTTTGGTTGGCTAGAGATGGCGCAAAAGTTGTAGTCAATGATCTTGGTGGATCAGTAGATGGCACGGGTGACTCGGCCACTCCGGCGGATTTGGTCGTGGACGAAATAAAGGCTGAAGGTGGCGAGGCGGTTGCCTCATATGACTCTGTAGCAGATTTTGACAGTGCTGCCAATATAGTTCAGACCGCAATAGATTCATTCGGTCAAGTAGACATACTCTGCCATCCAGCGGGCATTCTCAGAGACCGAATGATATTTAACATGACCGAAGAAGAATGGGATCTAGTGCTGCAAGTTCACCTCTACGGCGCATTCAATATGGTGAGAAATGTTGTACCTCATATGATAAAAAACAACTATGGCAGGATAGTACTGTTTTCATCTGGGTCCGGCTTGGGCGCATCAGGACAAGGGAATTATGCCGCCGCAAAAGAGGGCATGGTTGGCTTCACAAGAGCAGTATCAAAAGAGCTTGAGCAATACAATATAATGGTTAATGCCGTCTATCCTGGAGGATCCACAAGGATGACAGATACGGTACCGCAATCTACCACCGAGTTAAGACAGCAACAAAGAGAAGCCGTAGGGTTGGCAGCTGCAAATCCATCTCAACCCCCACCGGAATACCGGGATCCGGCTAACAATGCACCAAAAGTAGTGTATTTATGCTCTGAAGCCGCGGAAGGAATCACAGGTCAGGTTTTTGGTACAAGTGGTTGGGCCTTATCTCTTTATTCACCACGTCACGTAATAAAGAGCATCCATAAAGACGGAAAATGGACATTGGATGAACTAGATAAGCTGGTACCACTATCCTTGGGAAGTGGCCTTGTAAACCCAGTCCCAGTAGAACCACCAAGAAGTTAATTGAAAAAGGTATCCTCGTTAACTAAACCGAAAGTAACCTTATGCTAAACTGAAACCGTTCTCTGAATAGATGACTCGAAATAAGGCATTAATATGAATTGGCTAGATTTTGTCATATTGGGCATCCTTATTGTGTCCATGTACTGGGGTTTAAAAACAGGAATATTTGTCGCCGCCATATATGGGATCGGGATATTGGTTGGCTGGAGAATTTCTGGAGAAGTTTCACAATCAATCGGTGAACTTGTAGGTGATGCTCTCGGCCTTAAATCAGGTTCAGTAAAAGCTGTCAGTGAGCTTAGCGGTGTCAACCTTAGTGTAGACACAACCACTACGATAATCGCTTATGTAATTATCCTGATTTTGACCATTATAGTGACTAAAATAGCACTCAAATTCACCAAACCTTTTCTGACCGTCATTGATGTTGCAACTTTGGGTTTAAACCGCATAGCTGGAATAATTTTAGGTTTACTTGTTGGAATCATAATTTCCTCGGTGACGATATCAGGTCTCACTAGGCTGGCTTATGACTTTCATGAACTGCCAGAAGTACCTGGCAGTTCTCTAATATCAAACGGAGAAATTCTTGTGATAGAGGGAATAGATGCAAAGATAGAAAATACCAGGACCACCATAGAGGATACTTTGCTCGATTCAACAATTGTTCCTATTTTTGTTTCTGTACTTCAAATAACTCCCAACGACGCTTTTGGGATCATCCCGACAGACTATATGATCGCGATAGAGATACTTGATTCGAAGTTAGAATAGAAGGATGACCACAGCCTCAGCCTCCACAATAGAATCGCCTGTTCTGGTGTTAAACCAAAACTACCAACCCTTAAACATCTGTAGTGTCAGAAGAGCAGTTGTACTAATGGGCAGGGGAAAAGCCGAGCTAATAGTAAACGGGCGAGGCGAAATAAGAAGTTCAAGCCAAGCTTTCCCAATGCCTTCTGTAGTTAGACTTTACTATATGGTCAAAAAACCCATGGTGGAAAGAAGACTTTCACGCCAAGCACTATTTTATAGAGATAACTTTACTTGTCAGTATTGCGGGGTATCGACCAAAAAATTGACTATCGACCATATGATACCTAGGTCCAGAAATGGAAAACATGTATGGGAAAATGTTGTGAGTGCCTGTATGAAATGCAATCACAATAAAGCTGAAAGAACACCAAAAGAAGCTCAAATGGCACTAATTAGGCTTCCCTCCGCCCCAAAACCAAACCCCTACTACATCTTTTACCACAGAAAACTTGAAGATGAGTGGTCGCCTTTCATACCCTGGAAAAATTAATTTCGGGCTAGTATCTCTTCAGGTTGATAAATTTACAGTTGGAAGCTTCAACATCAGATTATCTAAAACAAGACTTGAAGTAACGTTTTTTCTGAGATTATCAACCGTAAGCCTTATGAGCTTCAAAATCTTCAACACATCTTCTGAGTCTAACATTTCAGAAAATTGTCCAATTTGATCTTTCATAGAAATATTGATGATGTCTGTAAACCTTTCATTGGTAAAAAGTAAAACATCTCTTGTCCAAGTTAAGGCCGTATCAAAAAATTCATATACTGATTCTCTGTCCCTCATAAACTGGCTAGATAAATTTCTGGAAAAATTGAACCTTTGGTCAAGACCGCCTGTCAAACATTCTATGAAAAGATTTAGGTCTGTTTCTACATTTTCCAGCATGCCCGAATTTGTGGCTGCTCGATATGCCCACTCTGGTCTACCTTTAGAAAGCCTTGCTATCTCCTCTAGGGGAACCTTTATATCTAAATCACATGAACTTAAATAATGCAGAATGTCTGACTCAGAAACCGGTTCTAGTACCAGGAGCTGACATCGCGAGACGATCGTCGTCAAAAGATTAGTGGGGTCTTGTGCCAACAATATAATCATCACATTGTCGGGAGGCTCTTCCAAAGTCTTAAGCAAAATATTGGATTGTTCCGACCTCATACTTTCAACCGATGTGATAATGAATACTCTGGTACGCCCTTCATATGGCTTCCGATGAACCTGTTTTAGGAAATCTTCTCTTAGTTGCTCAATGGTAACCATCGTAGAAGATCGGCCACCGTCCTTAGAATCCTTCCTAACGTCGTAAACACGCACGTCGGTATGAATATATGAATCGATTCTATGACATTGATTACAGGAACCACATGGGGCCAGGCTTTCATCGACATCAAGGCAGTTGGCTACCTTGGCTATATCGAGGGCAAATGTCAATTTTCCCACACCATCCATACCACATATCAAATAAGCATGAGACAACCTTTTAAGATTGACAGCTCTTGAAATGCGTTCGATGGAAGCAGATTGACCGACAGTTTTCCAGACCACTATGCTTTCCCCATTAGATTATGCACTGCCTCAGTAGTTATTAAATCTGCCTTAACAATTTATGAATCCAATAATCACAAATAGCGGCAACGAATATAATATAATTGAAATAAGACATTTAATCACCCGAAGGTGTTAGAAAGTATGCAACGAGACTCGATTGGCAAAGACCACCAATTAACAATCAGAATGATAATAACTGCTTTGATGTTATTTGTGGCTTATATAGCCCTATTTGGGATACTGCTCATCTCCGGATTACCTCCTATTCTCGTATTTGGTATGGGAATCGCAATGGTATTTTTCCAATATTTCATGTCTGACAAACTCGTTCTTAAAACAACTGGTGCCAGAGCTGTTACCGTAGAGGAACAGCCAAAATTGCATGGCATGATAGAAAGGCTTTCGCAAGTCGGAGGTATCCCAAAGCCACGCACAGTTGCAATAATGGACATCGACGCGCCGAACGCTTTCGCAACTGGTAGAAGTCCGAATCACGCCACAGTAGCAGTCACTACAGGATTATTAAACCGACTAACTGATGAGGAATTAGAAGGCGTTATAGGACATGAACTTGCCCACATCAAAAATCGGGACGTTATGGTAATGACATGGGCTAGCCTTATTGTGGTGGTAGCCGGATTTTTAATGCAAGCCTTATTTTGGATGAGCTTGTTTGGTGGTTTCGGTGGACACAGAAGAGAAGGGAATGGTGGGCAGGCAATGGCAATGATGATGGCAGTTTATGTCGGAGTGATGGTCATTTATTTTGTTAGCCAACTGCTGATAAGTACTCTTTCTAGGTATCGTGAATTAGCTGCTGACAGGGAAGGTGCAATCATGACTGGAAACCCTAGCAACCTTGCCTCAGCCCTCAACAAAATTAGCGGTCAGATAGCGCAAATACCCGAAAAGGATCTTCGCAAAGTGGAACACGCTAACGCCTTTTTTATTATTCCCGCCCTGCAAGGTAATACAATTGCATCACTGATGTCATCACATCCTCGAACGGAGGTGAGAATAGATAGACTCATGGAAATGCAACGGCAAAACTGGCACTTACTAAGGTAGTATAAAAACCGTGGGTCTACTCAAAAGTATATTTGGCAACCGGACTAGATCTAAGTCAGACGAAACCGACATTCTCTCTGCTATTCTTAGAATTGAAAACTTTACCTTTCCAAGAAGTACGAAAACAATCACTTTGTCAGCAAACTCAGCTCTACTATTAAACACAAATGACGATCTATTCTTTGAAAATGTCGATGCATCATTAAAAAGAATCCTCCGAGAACAACAACCTATAACCTCTAAAGTTACTACAATAGAATCTGACGAATACGATAGCTGTTGGATTGTATTTGAAAATACGGTAACTCAAAGAATGATTCATGACATTAACTCGGTTAGCTCCCATATAGCCAACCTTGGACTAGGCAGCAGTATGACAGCCGCCATATTCAAAGGCCTGGCTGAAAATAAACAATCCTATTGGGTATGTAATTACAGGACCGCAAAATTCTATCCATTGGTACCTGATGATAACGATAAGCGTGACAATGATATGGAAATTAAGATTGGAAACATATTAACTTCAAAAGGGATACCCGTAGAACCTCATGCAAACTGGTATTCACTATCTGATATACCTTTCTAATAATATCTAGAAAAATAATTTATATGCAGCAACAATTGCTACAGGAACAGCGATAATAACCAAAAAAAGAACTAATAGGGCTAAAGTAGAATCCCCGCCTATTAAATGTCTTATGGTATCTATTAGCCAACTCATCAGATCCGGATCACCTGGCTCTGAATGATGAGCCAAAATAGTAAGCAAAAAGGGCATATTCAATCCACCAAAACTTTAATTTTCGCTATAGAATAAAAAGCAATGTTATTAACTCAATTATATTTTATTACTAATCCCATTATTTATTAATTAATCTAGTGACTGTATGTCTCTGTTAGGCGCTTCACAATTAAATCTTCATTATGCGGATATAGAGATTTTCTCTGACGTCACTTTGCAAGTAAATGAAAAAGCTCACATTGGAATAGTTGGACCGAATGGTAGTGGCAAAACTTCTCTGATTAAAGTTTTGCTGGGTCTACAAGATTTTGATGGAGGAGATATTTTTAAATCAGATTCCCTCAGAGTTGGATATGTCCCACAGACTGCTTTGCAGTCAGGAACTGGAACATTAGGTGATCAAATTAGAAAAGCCTTTGAACACCTAGTCCAACTAGAAAAAAATATGGAGAACAGTGCTTTCGCTATCCAAGAATCCGAAGGAACTGCCAGGTCACAGGCAGAAAAAAAATATTCAGACTTTTTAGATGAATATGAGTCATTAGGTGGCTATGACTATCAAAATAGAATGGATAGGGTTGTGGAAGGTGTAGGGTTAAGCGACACAAATCTTACAACATTAGTATCAGATGCAAGTGGAGGAGAAAGGACACGAGCGGCTTTAGCAACAGCTTTACTGGCCGACCCCGATCTGCTCGTATTAGATGAACCCACAAATTACCTTGATTTTAAGGGACTTGAGTGGCTTGAAGATTTTTTGAATAGGTCCTCAAATGCTTTTATGGTTGTCTCCCATGACCGATTTTTTCTAGATCGAGTAGCTTCTGAAATATGGGAGATAGATAATTGCCAGCTAAAATCTTACCGCGGAAATTATTCCAAATATAAAACCCTCAAATCAGAGGAAAATGCGAGGTTTGAAAAAGAATATATACGCCAGCAAGAGTACATCAAAAGAGAACAAGATTTCATCGCGAGATATCATGCTGGCCAAAGGTCTAAAGAAGCAAGAGGTAGGGCAAAAAGACTCGAGAGAATCGAGCGAATTGAAGCACCTTCCAACGACCAAACCGTTTCTATATCCTCCGGTTATGCAAGCCGTACAGGGCAAATGGTAATTGGTACTGAAGGCCTAGACGTAGGGTTTTCATACGAAGGAAATCAAATTAAGCTATTTGAAGTACCTGATATTGAAATAGAGCGAGGAACCACAACAGCTATCATTGGCAACAATGGAATAGGTAAAACCACTTTGTTGAAAACAATTATTGGCGACATACCAGCCTTATCAGGATCATCAAATCTAGGCCATAACGTCAAGATCGGGTATTTTAGACAAGGTTCAGATGAAATTCCCGAACACATAACCGTACTTGAAGCCCTGTTAGAAATTAAAAATCTTTCTATAGGGGAAGCACGGAGTTTTCTTGCCCGATTCCTATTTACTGGAGAAGAGATTTACGATCAAGTGTCTTCCTTGAGCGGAGGTGAAAGAGGTAGATTAGCATTGAGCAGGCTTTTAATAACAGAACCAAATGTCTTGGTATTAGATGAACCTACTACCCATCTTGACATATTGAGCAGAGAAGCCCTGGAATCCATGTTAAAAAGTTTTGAAGGCACAACAATGTTTGTCTCGCATGACCGTCATTTAATATCTCTTCTCGCAGACAACCTTCTTCTTATTGAAAATGGATCGGTACGTCATTTTGAAGGAACGTACGATGAGTTGTTATCTGAATCTAGTCCCATAATTCAGCCTTCAGAAGATAATAAACCAATTCAGTTACCACCCGCCAAAAAAAGCAACACAAAATCCAAAGCCACTCATAAGAAATCTAAAGCACAAAATAGCACCCGCTCAAGCAAAGAAAATCACGAAGATTTAATAGCTGACTTAGAATCTCAAATTGAAGAATTGGAAGAAAAACTAGAGAAGGCTTCAATTAACGGTGATCTGGAGAGCATAACTACATTAGGAAAAGATCACGAAGAATTAAATCTAAAGTTGGATAAGGCTATAAGCAAGTGGGTCGAATAGAATAAGAAAACTCAAACTTTTCACGTATCCACAGAGAATAAACTGTAATTTTTCAAATAGGTCTCATAGTCATTTAAATCGAGTCTAACTAAAGGAGTTTCAAAATCTATACGGTTCAGATCAGATCTATAATTCTCAAATACCGGTTTCAACCCTTGTGTATCGTCGTTAATATTTAATAATTCTGACTTTAATTTGCTAGAAAATAAAACTGGATGCCCTCCCCGGCCGTCGTATCTTGGAGAGGTTATGAAAGTGTCAGCCAAATCGTGTTCACGTATAACCCTTGATACGCTGTGGTGTTCCGTAGGTTGATCAAATGCGATAAGCAAAAACCCACTTGAGTCAAAAGGAGCCGCCAATATTCCTTGTTTGATACTGGTCGCTCTTCCCAATTCGTATTCGATATTACAAATCAAAGTAAGTGGAACATCCGCCGGAAACTCTGCCTCGATTTCTTTAGATATCACCTGACATTCATATCCTAAGACAACCACAACCTGATCACAGCCTCCGCCAAAGAGGCATCTAATCTGATGAGTTATCAAAGTAGTATTTCGCCAAGGAAGAAGAGCCTTAGGAGTACCCATTCTTGTAGATAAACCAGCGGCGGTCAAAATACCTGTTGTTGACAATATACAACCTAGGTGGCTTCTACAACGCTCTTTGAATCTCGATCTACTTTATTTCTAATACGGTCAATTTGTTTTTTGTCCAATTTCATAGGCGCTCCTGACCCACCAAGTCGAAACATAAGTATCTCCGACATAATGCTGACTGCAATTTCTTCCGGAGTTCGAGCTCTGATATCTAGTCCAATTGGTGACCATATTTCATTTAAGCGGTCATATTCAAGGCCTTCTCGAATAAGATCCTCGTAAATAAGAATGGTTTTCCTCTTACTGCCCATCAATCCAACATATTTTGCAGATGTTTTAGCAGCAGCTAGCAAGGCAACATTGTCATAACGATGACCTCTTGTAGCTACAACGATAAAAGTGTTCGGATTTATCGGTAATTTGGTAAGCGCAGATTCCGGGGTTTCAGGGATTATTATATCCGCCTCGGGAAATCGATTTGAATTTGCAAATTCTTCTCTATCATCTGTGACAAAAAGCCTAAACTCTAAAGGTTTTGCCAGTGAAGCTAAAGCCCGTGAAACATGTCCCCCACCGCAAATAACTAACTGGGGTGGGGTCGTGTATGCCTCAATAAAATATTCAGTTCCTGATTCTGTTTTAACATACTCATTACGACCATGTAACATAAGCTCAAAGGCTTTATTTTTTGCATCCTCATCTTCTTCTTCAACACCTATAGAGCCTTCAAATTCCCCATTCTCCCTCACAAACAACTTATCCCCTATTTTTGAATTTCCAACATTTCCACTTTTAACAACTGTGGCCAAAGCCACAGCTCCTTCACCTGAGTAGGCCTTTTCTATTTCGGTGGCATACGGCAAATATGAATCTGGCGAATATACAGGGTCAATTAGAAAATACATCGTCCCCCCACAGACCAATCCATCGTCGGCAGCTAAATCCTCATTTAATTCATATTCTCGGTATTCTGTACTTCCTCCATCTTGCATTAACTGTTTTGCAGCGAACCAAATATCTCCTTCCACACAGCCACCCCCAAGAGTTCCGGCACCGGAACCATCTTCTCTTACAAGCAACTTGGCTCCAGGTTTCTGCGGGGTAGACCCTTTAGTGCGAACCACTGTGGCTACAACAACTTTTTCTCCATTGCCCAGCCTATCAATGGCATCGCTGAATACTTCGTGCATTTGGCCTCCAGACTCTATTGCTAAGGAATGTTAATGTTTCCATAGCCCCATTTATGTTAAGGCTACCAACCACCGCAAATTAGATCAATCTTACCGATACCGACATAATACAACTATAATACATCGAAATAACAACCTGCTTATAAATGAACCGTGAGGATTTAAGCGTGAACAGGGAAACACAAAAAATACCTTTATTCCCCCTCAGCACTGTCCTTTTCCCCGGGAGCACATTACCTCTTCAAATATTTGAAGACCGATACCATTCCATGATCCAAGACTGCTTAGAGTCGGATTCGAAATTTGGCGTTGTGCTAATCAAGGAGGGAAAAGAGGTTGGCGGTGCAGCGATCCCTCATAAAGTGGGTACTTTGGCGAAAATAACTCAAATGAGAGAAATTTCTCAGAATCGCCTATATCTGACCGCTGTGGGAGAAACGCGATTCTCAATATTAGAATTAATCGAAGAAAAAGCCTACCTAGAAGCGTTAGTAGAAACACATGTGGTAGACAGCTTTGGCGAAGTTACTGAAAAATCCAGAAATGATGCTCACAAGGCTGCTGTTAGGCATTTAACCTCAATTGTTAATCTTAACGGAGGTTGGGTTAGGAATGCGGAAACACCAATCCCAGATGAACCTGAAAAATTATCTTTCTTTCTAGGTCAATTACTTCAGGGATCTAACAAGTTACGCCAAGAGATACTAGAAGAATCATCTCCAGCAAAAAGAATTGAGTTATGCCTGATACTGCTAAAAAGGGAGGCTCGAAGTATATCGAGCACTCTTAATATGGATCTGCTATTCAAATTTAGCAGAAATTAAGCAGGTTAAATGAATTTCTAGGAGTCTAGCACGCCTTCCTTGTAAAAGAAATTAGCAAGGCGTCTGATCCCTTCAGTAATATCTTCTGGTTCGTTATAACCATAGCAGAGCCTTATGTGATCTTGGCCAGTCTTTCCGCTAGGTGAGTAGTTAGTACCTGGATGAAATCCAACATCGATCTCTGAAACAGATTTTTGATTTAAAGCGACAATATCCGAGCCTTCCTTCAATTTCACCCAAATGTAAAGTCCACCATCTGGATTACTCCACTCGGCGCTTGTACCAAAATTTTCACCTAAAGCTGCCAACATGGCGTCTCTTTTTGTCCTTTGTATGCCATTTATTTCCTCAATATGTGCATCTAGATATTTTCTAGCATATTTTTCCACTGCCATCGCTGTAAATTCACTTACTCGCCCACTCTTTACACCCATAGCTCTATCCAAAATTAGCTTGGGAGCAGTCATATACCCCAAACTCATCCCGGGAGCGATGGTTTTTGAAAACGAGCCAACATACATTACGCTGTTGGTATCGTCGAGGTTCATTATCGATGTTGGAAGATCGCCATCGTATCTGTTATCAGCGTAACAATCATCTTCCATTATTGGCACCCCATGTTTCTGGGTTACCGCTAACAGTTCTTTTCTTCTATTTTCGGGAATGGTCCACCCTTGCGGGTTCTGGAAAGTGGCGATCAGATAAACAAATTTTGGTTTGCGTCCTGATTTAATAGCCTCTGATATCACTGAGTCGAGACTTTCAGGGTCCATACCTTTTTCGTCGGAATCAACACCTCTAATATCAGCAAAATGACGCCGAAGGGTATTCAAGGTACCGCCGTAAACAAAGCTGTCGGTAATGACTACATCCCCGGGATTCAATAACACTGCGCATATCATATCTATTGGCTGCCCCGAACCGTTTCCTAAAATGATGTCATCTTCAGAGACATTTATATCTCGATCTCTTCCAAGTTTTTCAGCGACATATTGTCTGAGGGGGGTATTCCCTTGGGAGTGTGGATAGACAGCCAACTCAGAACCCGATTCTTCTAATGCTTCTTTTAGGCATTCTAAAAGTTCAGTATGTGGCAAAGAAACTGGGTCAGGGTAAGCAACTGCAAAATCGTACCTGCCTTTTATTGCCGGTGTACCTCTGGAAGTCTCCGGTATATGGTTTGCCAATATGTTTTGAAAATCAAATGCCATTATTTCTCTCCTAAGTATTTAGGTAAATACTGATTGAAGCCCACTGAAAAATATTTCCGCTTCGAGATACTAGCTTCTTAAAGCCAAGGTATCAACCTTTCTAATCTTCTACAGCAATACGCAAACGTTTGTTAATTCGGCCTTTACTTTCATGTCCAATCACTCTTATTTTACCTACTTCCCTTGTATTATGAACATGAGTTCCTCCATCTGCTTGTAGATCTAAACCAGATATATCGACTATCCGTACTTCGGCAATGGAATCAGGCAATTTATTTATTTTCATCCTTATCAGATCTGGTATTTTGAAGGCTTCCGCTCGAGAAAGATTAAAAACTTTGATATCTCTTTCTGCTTGAATTTCTTCGTTCACAAGATTTTCGATTTCTGAAGCAAATTCCGAGGACATCTCGGCAAGTTCAAAATCCATTCTAGCCTGCAAAGGAGTCATGTTTCCTCCAGTAACCTGAGCTGAATAATCCCTCCAAACAACCCCACACAGAATATGCAAAGCAGTATGGGTTCTCATAAGTTGATACCTTTTCTTCCAGTCAATTATCCCCGTTATCGATTCCCCGACATCAGGTATCAAATCTTCTACCTTATGAACTAATTTCCCATCAACCCTCGAAACCTTAGAGATCTCAGTTGAACCACCGTCCCATTTTATTCTGCCAGTGTCACAAGGTTGCCCACCACCCCCCGGATAAAATACCGTCTTATCCAAAACTATCCCTGCCCCTACAACATCAGTGACAATACCCTCAAAATCCTGCAAATAACTATCTTCATAACATAAAATATCGGTCATATAAGATGCACTATCCCTTTATTTGAAAGGCTCTTCGTTGGTAAAAACAAGGCTCCCCGCGGCCATAAACATTCCCCCAACTCCTTGGCAAAATGAAGTCTTAACTCCGTCAACCTGATGAGCAGCTTCTCCTCGCACCTGTCTTACGGATTCTTGTATAGCAAACATCCCATACATTCCTGTGTGTGTGTAGGAAAGTCCTCCTCCATTTGTATTCATAGGAAGTTTCCCTCCAGGAGAGGTGTTGCCTTCGTCAATAAATGCTCCTGCTTCTCCTCTTTTTACAAATCCTAAATCTTCCAATCCATATATGGGCAAGTGAGCAAACGCGTCGTAGACCATTAAATGATCCACATCATTATGCTCTATCCCTGACTCCTCGAAAGCTTTTTTACCCGACGTCTTAAAGGCAGCAGAGGTAGTCATATCGTACATTTGGCTTACCACCGGGGTTTCAACGGATTCACCGGTCCCCATGATATAAACAGGTTTGGTTGGAAAATCTTTAGCTCTGTCAGAACTAGTAATTATCAAAGCACCCCCTCCGTCGGTTACCAGACAACATTCAAGAAGATGAAACGGGTAACAAATCATTCTACTATTGAATACGTCATCAGTTGTAATAATGTCCCCGTACATCGCTCTGGGAACCTTATTAGCCCATTTTCGTTGTGCCACCGGAACTGAAGCTAATTGCTCATGAGTTAAACCGGTTTCCTTCATATAGCGAAGAACACCCATTCCAAACTGAGTGGTAGGTCCAGCTACACCATATATTGATTCAAATTGCCCAGGAAATGAATTATCCCTTCTACCTCCTGTTTGAGCGGAAACATCCCCAATTCGGCCTGTTTGCTCCCCTACCCTATTACGGCCACTCTGTGCCATAGAAACCAATACTGTTTCACACAATCCACTGGCTATAGCGGCCGCTGCATGGCGTACATGCACCAAAAATGAAGTTCCTCCCACCTGGGTGTTATCAATCCATTTGGGCACTATCCCTAGATAATGTGCCAAAGATGCAGGATTCATAGTGGTAGCTATTCCGTCTATTTCATTTTTGTCTATTCCGCAATCATTGATAGCATTGACTGCTGCGTCAACATGCAGCTGGAAAGCCGTTTTATCTGGTATAGAACCTAACTCCGTGGTCTCAGAAGCTCCTACAATTGCAGCCTTATATCTTAATGAATTCACTATTTACCTTCCTGTTTGGGGCACTAATGGCGTTGATTAAATTTAAGCTGGTTTCCATTTCGGAATCGCAATCGCTTCGTCAATATCTTCAAACACAACCTCTAATTTCATATCTAAAATTAAATTCTCGGGGGTGTTTTCTATTCCCACTATGTTAGTCATCATTCGGGGTCCTTCGTCTAATTGCACAATTGCTATTGCATAGGGAGCATCTTCCTCAAATCCAGGGACTGGCCTGTGATTTATCATGTATGAGTAAAGGGTGCCCAACCCTGATGTTTTGAACCACTCAAGGTTGTCGGATAAACAACGCGGACAGTTCATTCTCGGATAAAAAAATGGATTATTACAGCTCAAACATTTCTGAATCCAAAGTTCATGTTTTTTTGCCTTCTCCCAAAAAACATCCGATTCAGGTGTTGGTATTGGAATTGGTTTGTTATAACTATCAGTCATAAGGCAAAATACTCCTTTTCATTTGTTACCTCTAAAATATCGGTGAATTGATTCAAATAGTCCCAACCTACCCCCGATTGTATTTACGGTAGGCAGCTCAGGTCAATGCAGACTGCAGAATGGATTACATTCCTTCTCATATTAAAATTGTGAAATGTTAGAATCAGAGAATAAGTCTTTTAAGAAGATTCCATGTTAAGAGTGGGCAATGCCGCCTAAATCCGGCCTGACGAAAAATATAGTGGTGAAAGGTGCAAGAGAGCACAACCTAAAAAACGTAGATGTCACCATACCCAGAAATAAACTGGTTGTGATTACAGGAGTTTCTGGTTCTGGAAAAAGTTCCCTAGCTTTTGACACGATATATGCTGAGGGCCAGAGAAGATACGTTGAATCCTTATCAGCTTATGCACGTCAATTCTTGGGTCGTATGGACAAACCAGACGTGGACTACATCGAAGGCTTATCTCCAGCAATTTCAATAGATCAAAAAGGAACTTCACATAACCCTCGATCTACTGTGGGGACAGTGACTGAAATATTTGATTATCTTCGCTTGCTTTTTGCAAGAATTGGGAAGCCACACTGCTACAAGTGTGGAAGACCCGTACAAAGTCAAACCGTCCAACAGATAGTTGACTCAATTACGGGATTACCCATCTCTAGTCGGATTCAAATATTGTCTCCAGTTGTAAGGAGAAGAAAAGGAGAGCACAAAGAAGTATTTGAATCTGCGAGAAAATCCGGCTTTGTACGAGTACGTGTAAATGGTGAAATAAAAGACCTTGGCGAAAATTTCGAGCTAGACAAACAAAAATGGCATGACATTGACGTGGTGGTTGATAGACTTGTGATCACTGACAAAATGGACAAAATTAGAATAAGTGATTCTACAGAAGCCGCCTTAAAACAAGCCGGCGGAATAGTGTTGGTAGATATTGCAGGAAAGGAAGAAATGATTTTTTCCGAAGCATTCTCGTGTGTCTACTGCAATGTCAGCCTAGGTGAAATTGAACCAAGAACCTTTAGTTTCAATAATCCCCACGGAGCCTGTGGAACATGCACAGGATTGGGTTTCAAAATGGTTGTGGACCCCGATTTAGTGATTCCAGACAAGTCAAAAACTATAGAAGAGGGCGGGATCGAAGGCTGGTCACGAGGCGGCTCACTCTCCTCTTGGCACATGAGCCAATTAAATTCGTTATCAGAGGTGGCCTCTTTTCGAATCGATGTACCAATTGAAAACCTGGAATCTGCTACATTAGACATGATAATGAATGGCACCAAAACCAAGGTGAAAATGTCTTACCGAAGCAAGAGAGGTAGAACCTTTAGATGGAATAGACGTTTTGAAGGGGTAATTGGAAATTTAGAACGAAGGTATGCCGAAACGGAATCCGACAATGTTCGAAAAGACATCGAAAGGTATATGACCTCTCTTCCTTGCCAAGATTGCGATGGGCACCGGTTAAAGCCTGAATCACTATGCGTGACAATCGGCAAAGACACCATAATGAATGTATCAGATAAATCTATATCTGAGGCTACTGAATGGATAGACCAACTCGAAAATTCCAAAACTTTGTCACCCAGAGATAAATCAATAGCCTCGCAGATACTAAAGGAAATCTCCGGAAGACTACAATTCCTGCTCAACGTAGGACTCGATTACCTGACTCTTTCACGCACTTCCTCAACCTTGAGTGGGGGCGAGGCTCAAAGGATCAGGCTTGCCACTCAAATTGGGTCCGGTCTCATGGGAGTTTTGTATGTATGCGATGAACCTTCAATTGGGTTACATCCCGCCGATGACCATCGGCTTATAAACACGTTAAAAAGCCTTCGAGACGTAGGAAATACAGTTCTTATAGTGGAACATGATGAAGCCATCATGAGGGCAGCTGACCACATTGTAGACTTGGGGCCTGGGGCAGGTGAGCACGGCGGAGAAATCGTGGCTTCAGGAACTGTTTCCAAAATAATGGGGTCAAAAAATTCACTCACGGGACAATATCTCTCCGGAAAGAAAGCAATCACCACACCTAAAACCAGGCGAATATCCAATGGCAATTACCTGGAAATTAAAGGTGCGGAACAAAATAATTTAAATTCCATAGATGTAGCCATTCCCTTAGGAATACTTGTCTGCGTAACTGGCGTATCTGGATCAGGTAAAAGTACCCTAATTAACGAAATCCTATACAAGAGACTATCTCAACATTTCTATCGCTCTAAAGATAGACCTGGCAAATTTAAATCTATCCAAGGTCTCGATAATATAGACAAAGTTGTAAATATCGATCAGTCCCCCATCGGCAGAACTCCACGCAGCAACCCTGCCACGTATACGGGAACATTCACACCGATGCGAGAACTGTTTGCTCAAGTTCCTGAGGCAAGAAGCAGAGGATATAAACCAGGAAGATTTTCATTCAATGTCAAGGGCGGCAGGTGTGAAGCATGCTCTGGTGATGGCTATATCAACATCGAAATGCACTTTCTCCCTGACGTATCTGTTCCATGTGAAGAATGCTCTGCCAAAAGATATAACAGAGAAGCCTTGGAAATTGAGTACCGCGGGTTGAGCATAGCCGACGTTTTACAGTCTACAGTCACGGAAGCACTGGGTATCTTTTCTAATATCCCCCGGATAAGAAACAAACTGCAAACCCTGCAAGACGTGGGTCTGGGTTACATCAAGCTGGGTCAGCCAGCGACTCAATTAAGCGGAGGAGAGGCCCAAAGAGTAAAACTCGCAACAGAGCTATCAAAAAGGGCTACAGGTAGGACTTTATATATTTTAGATGAACCCACGACCGGGCTCTCATTCGAAGATTGCGCCCAATTGCTGAAAGTCCTACATAGGCTTGTCGACGCAGGAAATTCGGTTATCCTGATTGAACACCATCTAGATTTGATAAAAAGCGCTGATTGGATCATCGATCTTGGTCCTGGAGCGGGAGATAAAGGTGGTGACTTAGTCTACGAAGGTACTCCTGAAAATGTCTCAAGGCATAAAGTATCTCAAACGGGAAGCTACCTAAAATCAATATTGCAATAAGCCTTGAAATGCTGATTGAAGGTTTATTACTGTTGTTATAGATATCTGGGAGATGCGGTGGGGACCATACAATTAGATATCGATCCATATTCTATGGAAAATAGACTTTTTGCCGTAGCGATAGGATGATCATTAAATCCTCATGTAGCGAAGATTGTTAGCCTGAAAACCATATGTTAGACTTGAGCCGAATTTCGGCTCCATTTTATGTGGAAAATACGGTTCCAAAATGAACTATACAAATTGCTGATAACAAAGTGACCGAAGGGTGCTGAACAAAAAATCACCCCGGCAAAGGAGGACATCTCTTGAAGTGGATTGATTATGAAAATGCCAAAACGGTGGATGAGGCCGTTAAAATCCTCTCCCAATCTGGCGGAAAAGCTCGGCCAATGGCAGGCGGCACCGATCTTATCGTTCAATTACGGGTCAAAGATCCAAGAGTGGACGCTGATGTGGTGGTCAATGTAAAGGACATACCTGAACTGAACGAGCTGAGCTATAACGCAGACCAGGGTCTTACCATTGGTGCAGCAGTACCATGTCACAAAATTTACAACGACGCTAATGTTATAGCTCACTACCCGGCCTTGATTGACTCAGCCTCTCTTATAGGCGGAATCCAAATTCAGGGTAGAGCATCCCTAGGAGGTAATCTGTGTAACGCAGCTCCTAGTGGCGATTCCATACCAAACCTTGTTGCCCATAACGGGGTGGCCACACTAGCCGGCCCCAATGGTACAAGGGAAGTGGCTGTTGAGGATATTTGCACAGGTCCTCGTCAAACCTGCATTGGAAAAGATGAGATATTAGTTTCAATAAATCTGCCCAACCCAGGTGAGGGATTTGGAGCCAACTACATCAGATTCATTCCTAGAAATGAAATGGATATAGCGGTTGCTGGCGCGGGGGTATCGGTAAACATATCAGGTGGTAAGTTCACAGCTGCTAAAGTAAGCCTTGCATCCGTGGCACCAACTCCAATATCCGTACCAGACGCAATTTCAGCATTAGTCGGTGAAGCTGTGGGCGATGAACCAATACAAAAGGCTGCGAATGCTGCCAAAGAAGCGGCTAAACCTATTACCGATATGCGAGGAACCGCAGAGTATAGAAAACATTTATGCGAAGTTCTCACAAGAAGAGCATTGAATACCGCCGTAGAACGCGCACAGGGAGGCAAATAATGCCAGCAAAGACACATGTAACAACAACTATCAATGGTGAGCAAGTCGATTTCCTATGTGAGCCCAGGCAGAGCCTATTAGAATGCCTCAGAGATGTAATAGGCTTTACAGGGACAAAGGAAGGCTGCAATGACGGTAATTGTGGAGCCTGCACTGTAAATATGGACGGTAGAATCGTCACAGCGTGTCTGGTTTTAGGTGTAGAAGCTGAGGGAGCTAACATAGAAACCATCGAGGGAGTAGCTGACGGAAGTAATTTACATCCATTGCAATTGGCTTTCCTTGAGAATGCTGCCCTACAATGTGGGATTTGCACACCTGGTTTTATTGTGTCTTCAAAGGCCTTGTTAGAGCAAAATCCAAACCCAACAGAACACGAAATCCGTTTCTGGCTAGCAAACAACCTATGCAGATGCACTGGATACGACAAGATAATTAGAGCTGTACAAGATGCCGCAAAACGAATGCAGGAGGCCTAAACATTATGACAACTGCTGATTATGAAAGAAATATGATCCTGTCAAGTGTGGACTACAAAGTTCTCGGAACTCGGCCGGTCCGCCATGATGGAGCTGATAAGGTGACTGGCAGAGCAATTTATGGGGCTGATTTCGATGCCTCAGGCCTACTCCATGGGAAAATCTTGAGGAGTCCCCACGCTCATGCGAAAATTCTATCAATAGATACAAGTAAAGCCGAAGCTATAGAAGGGGTAAAGGCAGTTGCAACCTCGGCAGATTTCCCTAAAACAGATGATAAGTCTATAGAGATGGGGGAAGACACAACTAAGCTAAAGTGGTTAAGAGACAACATAATGGCCAGCGACAAGGTGTTGTACGCTGGACATGCAATTGCAGGTGTTGCCGCTACAAACCCTCATATTGCAGAGGAAGCACTTTCCCTTATAGACGTCAAGTACGAAGTTTTAGATCCAGTTATGACGACTCAGCAGGCTATGGCTGACGGATCACCTATATTGCACGAATCCTTAACTACTCAAGAATTAGGTGAGGATTCGGGTACAGTTAGTAACATAGCCGATCATTTTCAACACTCAAAAGGTGACGTCAAAAAGGGCTTTGAAGAAGCTGATGTGATAGTGGAGCGAGAATACAACACGACTATGGTACACCAAGGATATATAGAACCACACAACGGAACTGCCCTATGGAGTCCAGACGGTCGGCTTCATGTATGGTGCAGCACCCAAGGGTCCTTTGTGGTCAGGGATAGTTTAGCAGATCTTCTAGATATTCCAGTATCACATATTCGGGTTACTCCCACAGAAATTGGTGGCGGCTTCGGCGGCAAAATACCAATATACGTAGAACCTGTAGCAGCAATTCTGTCTAAAAAGACTGGAACTCCTGTCAAAGTCGTTATGAGCCGAAAGGACACCTTTGAAGGCTCTGGCCCCACCCCAGGTTCAAACATAAAGATAAAACTAGGCGCCAAATCAGATGGAACCATAACGGCCGCTCATGCCTGGATGGCTATGGAGGCTGGGGGATACCCTGGATCTCCGGTTGGAGCAGCAGCACAATGTGTATTTGCAGCCTATGATATCGAGAATGGCCTTATAGATGGATATGACGTGGTTGTAAATAAACCTAAAACAGCTCCATACAGGGCCCCAGGCGCACCTAATGCAGCCTTTGGAATGGAGCAGGCAGTAAATGAACTCGCCGCCAAACTAGGCATGGATCCCATTGAATTGAGACTGAAAAATGTGGCCGAAGAAGGAACACGAAGGGTTGATGGTCCTACTTTTAGAAGGATAGGTGCTCGGGAAGTGTTAGAAGCCATGAGGGATCACCCGCACTACCAAGCTGCAAAAAAAGAAGGTCACGGTAGAGGAGTATCCATAGGATTTTGGTTCAATATTGGGTTTGACTCGGCCTGCAATATAGCGGTTAATAAAGATGGCTCAATCAACCTTACAGAGGGCTCAACAGACATTGGAGGATCCAGAACATCAATTGCAATGCATGCTGCAGAAGTTCTTGGAATACCTGTGGAAGATGTAAGACCCTCAGTTGTCGACACAGACACAATAGGTTTCACAGCTGTAACAGGGGGAAGTCGAACCACATTCGCCACTGGCTGGGCCGCATATGAAGCAGCTCAGGACGTTAAGCGCCAGTCCATAGAAAGGGCGGCATCTATTTGGGATGTTGATACTGATTCTCTAGATATGGAAGACGGCGTGATAAGTTCTAAAACAGATTCAGAATTAAAAATGACCTTCCAAGAACTAGCATCTCAAATGAGCGATACTGGAGGAACAATAACGGGAAAAGCCGCTGTTAACCCAAAAGGAGTCGGAGGTTCGTTCGCTGGGAACATTGTAGATGTATCTATAGATGAGGAAACCGGTAAGGCCTCAATAGAAAGATTTACCTGTGTTCAAGACGTAGGGAAAGCAATTCACCCAAGTTATGTTGAAGGACAGATGCAGGGTGGTAGCGTACAGGGCATCGGTTGGGCACTTAATGAAGAATATTTCATGAACGACCAGGGCAATATGGCAAACTCTAGCCTTCTGGACTACCGGATGCCAACTTCATTAGATTTGCCAATGATTGACACCGTTATTGTAGAAGTTGCCAACCCAGGACATCCATTCGGAGTAAGAGGGGTAGGAGAAGCCAACATTGTTCCTCCGACACCAGCCATTGCCAATGCGGTGTCAGACGCTACTGGGAATATCATGACTCAACTGCCTCTCACCCCAGGAGCCGTTCTGGATTCAGGAAAATAGTAATGCCAATAGTATTCGTACCTTCTCTCATGCAAAAGCTGTGTGATGGAGAGCAAAAACTGGTGGTAGAAGGTGCGAATCTTAGGCAGGTTATTGACAACCTGGATTCACAGTACTTGGGATTCAAGGACAGGTTAGTGGAAGATGGCAAAATAAAACCAAATATTTCCGTTGCAGTAGATGGAGAAATAACTCCCCTCGGCATGATCCAAAAAGTTAGACCAGACAGTGAAGTTCATTTTTTGCCCGCAATTTCTGGCGGGTAATACATGAAAACTTAAAATTAAAAGACTAGTTCTGATTTCTCAGCCCTAGTCTTTTTTGTTGTAAAACATGAAACCTAACTCATATAAACCAAAAAGCCGATTTATCCAAAATAAATCCAATCACACCCACTACATTGATTGGCAAGGTAAAGGGCCAACCACTGTTCTAATTCATGGTGATATGAGAACAAGTAGAAGTTTTGACGAAGTTGCCAAAAAACTGTCCTCAGACAATCATGTCCTAGCTATGGATCTACTGGGGCACGGGGATAGCAGTTGGACAGAAAGTGGCTACAGATTTGCCGATCGATCAGACGACATCAGAAATTTTGTCACGAAAACTGATTTAGATGAAATAACCGCTGTTGCACATTCTACAGGGGCGGTGGCTCTATCTATGAATGTGGCCAACAATCCTGCCAGATTTAAAAACCTGGTCCTTATGGAACCCATGATGATCGTTGACGAGAAATTTCAACGAATGGTATCTGATAGGGGCAATAGAGCACGGACGACATGGAGTGATCATGCAGAGCTCAGAGACCTTTTAAGGAAACATGAAATGACAAGTAAATGGCATTCGGCTGTCATAGATGATGTCGTTGAACATGAAACCTATGTGGATAAAGATGGAAGAGTCGATATGAAATGGTCTTCTGCTACGCTGTCATGGAGTGAAAGAGAAGATGACTATCTTGATTTGGCACCCATACTTGAATCTATATCCATCCCGATACTATTCATAGTGGGAGGTAATCGCATTGAAGGATTTATGAAAGCCTTTGAATTAGAAACCCAAATGCCTAATTTACAGACTGTAATAATCTCAAATACCGGCCATAACATGTACATGGAACGTCCTGATGCAATCTCAGACATAGTCCGAAAGTTTCAAAGCTCATCTGATATACCTGAAAAAGTATAGGTTACGAGTCTCGTATTTATACGCTGGGGAGCCCAAATGTCCATTCGGTCGGTGGTGGGGCGGCAGAACCATAGCTACCGCTATGCCCTTCCCAAGGATGAGACTTTGCAACCTCTTCATTTATTTCTGCACCCCAACCAGGACCCGACGGTATCGTCATATATCCATCAATAATTTCTGGTTTATTGGTAACTAAGTCATCTTTCCACGGAACGTCATCTATATCAATTTCCATGATTCGTATATTCGGTAGAGACGCACAAAGGGAAGCGCTCACAAAAGTGGACAAGTGACTATAGTAGTTATGAGGCGCGACATTGTGTTGGAACACTTCAGCGAGATCTCCCACCTTTTTAGATTGGCTAAACCCGTTCCAAGGGACGTCTATCATAAACATATCTGCTGCGTGTTGTTGGAAATAAGGTAGATAATCCCTCATGTAAAACAAATTCTCACCGGTGCAAATCCTAGTTGTTGTGGAATCCTTTATCTGTCTTATGCTTTCTGGCTGGTACATATCTATTTCCAACCACAGCATGTCGAATTGCTCCAAAACTTGAGCGATCCTAAGACAGGCCTCTGTTTTGAAGTGAAAATTAAGATCTAGGTTAATATCAACATCAGGCCCTACTGCATCTCGAAAAGTACCAATTAATTTCTCGATATGTCTCAATACTCCTTTGGTTACAACTTGATCGGTAGATCCTTTCCCGGCACCGAAGCCCGTACCAAAATGCTGGGCCGGCTTTCCTGGACCAATTACATTAGTCTTCAAAGCTGTAAAACCCCTGTCTACAACTTCCCTTCCCAACGCAGTTATATCATCCCAGGACTCAAGTGGGGGAACACCAATCAATTCGTAATTCCTTGTTCTAGAGGTACCACAATGAGACCAGTAGACACGAACTTTGTCACGAGTGGGGCCGCCGAAAAGTTCAGGAACTGAAATACCTAAACTTTTTGCTTTTATGTCAATGAACGCGCAATCTAAACCCGCGATCGCTTTAGCAGCGATTCCTCCGGGGCTTTGACGAGTCCCCCTATACATATCCCAAAATCTATTCTCAAATTCCCGCGGATCTGTACCAATAAGTAATGGTTTCAAATCTTCAATAGTACCCTGCACACCTCTAGGGGACCTGCCATCACTACATTCACCCCATCCGGTGATTCCTTCGTCCGTTTCTACCTTAACGAAACCCCATGGCCTCCACCCAGCATCGACGATAAAAGTTTCTATATTAGTTATTTTCATTATTCTTCACCTTATATTTCTAATCAGCCTTCCACAGGATAACTAAATTCCTCTCTCAATACCCTTTTTAGTACCTTCCCGAGGGGATTTCTTGGTAATTCCTCTACTACAACCACCGATTCCGGTTTTTTAAAACTGGCCATCCTGTCTTTACAATAGGAAATCACCTCTTCTTCATTTATTGTTCTGCCGGACTTAGCGACCACTATAGCCCTGACGCGCTCACCCCAATCTAAATCTGGCACACCAATGATTGCGGCTTCATCTATGTATGGATGTGAGTGCAAAATCTGTTCGACTTCTTCGGGTGAGACCATCTCACCTGCTCTTTTTATGAAGTCTTTGGCTCTTCCTGACAGAAAAATGTACCCATCTTCGTCAAAATATCCCAAGTCACCGGTATAGAGCCAGCCACCTCTTAAGGCTTCAGCTGTGGCGGCCTGTTGATTCCAATAACCTTTCATCAATCTAGGTCCGTATGCCACTATTTCTCCAGTTTCACCCACGGCCACCTCACTTCCATCATCATCCACTATTTTCACTTCAACATCGCTTAATGGTTTACCAATTGAAGTCAACCGTTTCAATTTCTTTTCAATTTCCTCTCCTGAGCCTTCCAATAGATGATCTTCAGGTGGCAGCATTGTTATTGTTGCAGCTGTTTCAGTCTGCCCAAATGCGTTTATGAAAAATGTTCCGGGAAACTTATCAATAGCGCGTTTTATCACTTCAAGAGGCATCGGTGCAGCGCCGTATGTTATGACCTCCAAGCTAGACAGGTCAAACCTTTCAAAATCCTGATGATCCATCAACATTTTGAGCATTGTAGGAACCATCATAGCCCGATTGGCTTTTTCTTCTTGCACCAATGTCATCCATTCAACAGGTTCAAACTGCCGCTGTATTATCAAAGTTCGACCGCCATATATTGCAGCCATAACGGCTTGGATGCCCGCAATGTGATAGAGAGGTACCGTCAAAATATTTTTTTCTTCTGACTCAATCTCAGGTGGAGAAACATTAGATAATATATACGAGGAAAAACTGTCGTGACTGAGCATTACACCTTTTGGCGAGCCGGTAGTGCCTGCAGTAAACATAACCATGGTTAAATCGTCTTCATCACCTTCAGGAAACAAATCATCGTTCGGAGCAGATGCTATAAGAGTTTCATATGACTCCCAACCATCTACAAAAGCATCATCTAATACAACTAAATGCTCGACCGTAGACAAATCACCTTTAATATCATTAATCATGGGAACATACCGATCCCCGGTTATAAGCACCTTAGGCTCTGAATCATTGAGCATATATTCAATTTCTTCAGGTCTAGAACGAAAATTTAGAGGGACATAAACTGCGTCGAGTTTGGCTGCTGCGAAATATGTCTCAATATTTTCGTTACAATTCACCTGCATCGTGGCTATTCTGTCACCAGAACCGACTCCCAGTCCCGAAAGGGCGTTCGCTAATTTCCCCACTCGTATTTCCAATTCTTGAAATGAAAATCTCTTACCATCAAAGACTATGGCTGTCCTTTCAGGGACAATAAGAGAGGTTATATTTAAAAACTCTGTGGTGTTCATGAATTAAGCATTACTCCTAAGGATCATAAAATCCAAATGGTAATTTAACACCATGGAATAGTAATATCCACATCCCATTGGAGATTTACGAATAACCCTTTCAGAATCACAGGCCAAAAAGGAACCTTTGTGAATAGATAGCAACCTCTGATAGAATTGAAAGTCCGTTAACATGAGGTAAATTACAGACCAGCGTCTTAAAAAGGGAGATTTCCTTGGATTCAAACAATGAAATGAACCTGCTGAAGGCAGTCGGAGAATACACCGTAAGCCTTAAAGACAAAGACAAGTCTCAGGCAGCTATAAGAGAGATAAACCGCTTCGTCAAACATTTCCAGGGGGATAGGAATTTAGCTACTATAACCCCTTCACAGATAGGTGGATACGCCGAACAAGTGGCCAAAAACACAATGTCAGAAGAAGCTGTGGAAGGTCTGCAAGCAGTGAGAAAATTTCTTGCTTATGCTCATAAACAAGAAATAACCGAAATTAATTTGGCAACACACTTTAGGGTCCGAAAATCCAAAGGTTCTGCAAGGACTAGAGGAAAATCTGTTTCTCAGAAAGGCGGCCAAGAGATGACCCAAGATGGGCACGACCAACTCACTTCAGAAAAAGAGACTTTGGAATCAAACAGAGTCTCCATAAGTGAGACAATACAATCTGCAGCAGAAGATGGAGACGTGCGAGAAAACGCGCCATTGGAAGCAGCCCGAGAACAACAAGGTAGAGAAGAGGCCCGTATTAAAGAGATTGAGGGGATGCTTCGTTCAGCCATCATTGTTGACTCATCTGGAAAAGGTGCAAAGACCGTACGAGTCGGTACCACGATAGTGATTGAGGACCTTGATAGAAAGAAAAAGAACAAGTACACACTCGTGAGCCCTTCTGAAGCTAATCCGCTTGAAGGAAAGATTTCAGACGCTTCGCCGCTAGGGAAGGCACTAATTGGTAAAAGGTCCGGCCAAAAAGCGGTGGCGATGACTCCAAAAGGGCAGACAAATCTCAAGATTATTGATATAACCTAGCGATACTTGAGAGAAACCAAATCGCCGGTCACTTTTGAGACCTAGATTACAAACGCATACACTTACGCAGGTCGCCTTATGGTAGTTACTTCAAAAGACTCTGACACCCAAGAACTTGTAGCGGATCTACAGAAACATGTCTCTGGAGAGGTTCGTTTCGACAAAATGTCACGAGCTTTATGGAGCACGGATGCAAGCATATATCAAATCGAACCTGTCGGAATCGTTCTTCCTAAAAATGAAGAAGACGTCATCGCGGTAATTGAAACTGCCCATAAATACGGGGTCACTGTTCTACCAAGAGGCGGTGGTACAAGTCTAGCCGGTCAAACCGTTGGGGAATCAGTGGTAATCGATTTTTCAAGATATATGAAAACCATGAAAGAGGTTAGTGTTGAAGAAGGATGGGTAAAAACACAGCCCGGCATTATTCTCGATGAGTTGAATGCACAACTGTCACCTCACGGGGTCATGTTTACTCCAGATCCGAGCACAAGTAGTAGGGGAAACGTTGGGGGAGCCCTGGGTAACAATTCCTGCGGAGCGCATTCGATCTTATGGGGGAAAACCGTAGATAATGTCTATGACCTTGACGTGATCCTCTCAAATGGTGACAAAGCCAAGTTCCAACATCTCACCGGTGACACTTTGGAAGAAAAATTGAGAGTGTCAGGCCTCGAAGGTGATATATACAGAAATCTTTTTGCAATTGGCGAAAAAAACAGGGATGAGATTTTAGCTAGATATCCCAAAATACAAAGAAGAGTATCCGGCTATAACTTGGACGAATTTGTCGGGGGAAGTAATTTCAATATGGCCCGATTTGTCGTGGGCTCTGAAGGCACTCTTCTTACGATCACAGAAGCAAAACTTAAAGTTGTCCCCGTACCAAAAGTAAAAGGATTAGCGGTTCTCCATTGCAACGATCTCAATGAATCAATGGAAGCAACTGTTGCTGCAATAGAAATGGGTCCAGCTGCGGTTGAATTAATTGGCAGTATGATCATAAAGCAGGCCCAGTCCAATCTAGCATATTCCAGACTTACGAGTTTTATCGAAGGATCACCCGAAGCGCTGTTAGTGATGGAACTAATAGCTGATTCGAATCCGGAACTTCAGTCCAAATTCGACGATCTTGAAAACAGGATTAAAAAAGGCGGCTGGGGCTATAAACTTTTGAGAATGACAGACCCAACAGATCAACAAAAAGTTTGGGATGTGCGAAAGGCCGGATTAGGGTTAATGATGAATATCCCAGGAGACGCTAAACCTCTTCCTTTTGTAGAAGACACCGCAGTATCTCCAGAAGTACTTCCAGAATTCGTGAAGAGATTTGACCACATAATAAAAAAGAACGGCACTGAAGCTGGTTACTATGGCCATGCTAGTGTCGGATGTCTACACATTCGACCTTTGGTTAATTTAAAAAATCAAGAAGGCATTGACCGAATGGTAGCAATATCGGAAGAAATAAGTGATTTGGTTCTTGAATTTGGTGGTTCTTTGAGTGGTGAGCATGGTGATGGCCTGGTTCGAAGCGGATTTAATCGCAAAATGTTTGGTGACCAATTATATGAAGCATTTAGGGAGGTAAAATCGACCTTCGACCCACAAGGAATTATGAATCCAGGAAAAATAGTGGATTCTCCCTCTATGACTGATAACTTAAGGTACGGCACTGGTTACCATACATTGACGCCTGATACGGGATTCGCTTATAGAACGGAAGGTGGAAGTTTTGCCAATGCAATAGAAATGTGCAATGGGCAAGGAGCCTGTAGAAAAGTTATCGGTGGCACCATGTGCCCCTCTTATATGGTTACTAGAGATGAGGAACACTCTACAAGAGGAAGAGCTAATGCATTAAGGGCAACCATATCAGGTGCATTACCACCAGAAGCAATCACACAGGAAAGAATGTACGAAGTAATGGACCTTTGTCTCGAATGCAAAGGATGCAAAGCTGAATGCCCTTCCAACGTTGATATGGCTAAACTTAAATACGAATTCCTTAACATTTACCACAAAGAGAACGGTTACGATCTGAAAAACAGGTTTTTTGGAAATGTGGCCTCCCTAAGTAAATTGGGAGCATTTTTTGCACCTTTATCTAATTGGATGATGTCTATTCCTGGGTCAAAACAGTTACTGGAACAATCTGTCGGAATCGATTCTCGAAGACCACTTCCAAAATTTGCTTCCCAGACCTTCACTCAATGGTTCAAGGCAAGAGGTGCTTCGTCTGAGGATAAGGCCGTCAACGGTCAGGTAGTTTTATTCCCAGACACCACGACTAATTTTAACCACCCTGAATTGGGCATAGCAGCGGTCAAGGTAATTGAAAAATTAGGCTACCAAGTTATCATACCTAACCTGAAATGTTGCGGTCGTCCAATGCTATCAAATGGCATGATTGATTCCGCCAAAGAAAACATAGCTTTTAACGTTGATGAGATATATCCGCATGTAAGAGACGGCGCAAAACTAGTAGGTATTGAACCAAGCTGCGTTCTCGGTTTTCTGGGGGATTTCGGGGATCTGATGGGTGATGAGAAAAAATCAAATAGGATTGCCGAAAGCACAATGTTAATTGAGGAATTTTTCCTGTACGCATTGGAGAAAAACCCTGATTTCGTTTTTGAAAATGCGCCTAAACACCAAAATGCTGTCCTGCATGGACATTGTCACCAAAAAGCGTTGGTCGGTACTGAAGCTGCAATGAAAGTACTCGAACATATACCCGGACTTCATGCTTCTGAAGTTAAATCAGGCTGTTGTGGTATGGCTGGATCTTTTGGATATCTAAAAAATCATTACGAAATCTCCATGCAAATCGGAGAAGAGACTCTGTTTCCAAAACTAAGGGCAGAGAAGGAAGACACTCTAGTAATCACCGAGGGAGTATCTTGCCGTGAGCAAATAGAACAAGGAACCGGCCGGACATCCAAACATCTGGTCCAGGTTATAGCTGATTACGTCTAAACTTACCTCGATTCCGGTCTCCCGATCCGTTCACATGTTTCCAAACCTAATTTGGTTTATCGGCAATATATTAATCCTAGCTTTTAGAGTCTTCAACAGATCCTCAAACTTGAAGCAATCAAGGCTCATATCCCTGCTTTTACAAAAAATTTACTCATGAATCAACACGATCAAGCCCTAACCCCTACAGATTGATTCTTTCTAGCTGTACTGTAAAATCAAAGTTCATTTAACACCGTCAGCTAACAATTTCAAAAGGGGTATACCAAATGAAAGTAGGATTCATAGGCGTAGGGTTGATGGGTCAGCACATGGTCAAACACATAATAAATGCGGGTCACGACCTGGTGGTATATGACATTAATAAAGAGGCAGCCAATGAAATCATCTCTATGGGAGCGATTTTTGCTGACAATCCCGCTCAAGTGGCTGAGAGCACGGAAGTGATTTTTACATCCCTACCCAGGCCCCAAGATGTAGAAGACGTCACCTTAGGCGAAGGCGGAATACTATCAGGAGCTTCAAAAAATACTACTCATTTTGATTTAAGTACTACTGACCCCGACACTATTCGCAACGTGTCTTCACTCTACGAACAAAAAGGAGCAACTATTCTAGATGCTCCAGTAAGTGGAGGAACCGTCGGAGCTGAAAAGGGAACCTTATGCATCATGGTCGGAGGTGATCAGTCAAAATACGAAAAATATAAACCCATCTTAGACACTATGGGGACAGAGATTATGTTCTGTGGAGAAATCGGATCTGGCGCTGTTTGCAAAATTGCTAACAATCTAATTGGCATGACTCTTGGAGTTGTTTTATCAGAAGCTCTGAGTATGGGAGTGAAGGCCGGAGTAGAACCAATGATCCTTTATAGGGCAATATCTGCCAGTACCGGAAATACCGCCCACATGAAATCTTACCCAGACACACTTTTCAAAGGCAACTTTGAACCAGGGTTTAAGCTTGATTTAGGAGCCAAAGATGTGGGATTAGCCACAGATTTGGGGAGGAAATTAAGAGTTCCTATGAGGGTATCAAACCTTATCCAACAGAGCTATATTGATGCACAAAACAAAGGATTAGGACAGGAATCCACCCTGGCAATAGCAAAGCTACAAGAAGAAATTTCTGACGTAGAAATTCGCGACAATATTCAATAAAGAAAGGTTTTCTTTTTCCTTGATAAGACATGAAAAGTCCGTACTGGATTCTGGTTTGCGATTAGTAACCCATAGCATGCCTAATTCTGAATCTATCGCAATCTCTATTTCGATCAAAGCCGGATCCAGGAACGAAAACACAAATGAACACGGAGTAGCGCATTTCTTAGAACATATGCTTTTTAAAGGTACTAAGGAAAGGCCATCTCCCTTGCTAGTCACCTCACCTATTGAATCCACCGGTGGACTATTAAATGCAAGTACCGGGTACGAATCCACAACATATTGGTGCCAAGTTCCCAAAGATGATTTCTCAATAGGTATAGAAATTCTTCTAGACATGGTTCAAAACTCATTAATGCAAAAACGTGACATTGATTCTGAACGAGGGGTAGTAATCGAGGAAATAAAGTCGATAGAAGATTATCCTGATTCCAAAGCAGCTTTGAATTTGGATGGCTTAATGTGGGGAGATACCGCTTTGGGTCGAGACATTGCGGGTTCTGTTCAAAGTATAAAGAGCATCAATCAAATAAAGATAAACGACTTCATGAATCAACTTTATACCCCTGACAATATTGTAATTAGTATTGCGGGAAATGTAAGTCACGAAACTGCTTCCAAGGCCATCGCAAACTCATTTTCAGGAAAATATCAGAAGAACGAACGAACCGGATATGAGAAACTGAAAGTCTCTCAAAACTCACCCCAAATAACTATGGAACGCCGCGAAATAGAACAAGTTCACATACATATTGGCTACGCAGGGGTTTCAATAAGTCATCCTGACAGATATGCCTTAGCTATGTTGAGCTTGATACTTGGGGATGGAATGAGTAGTAGACTATTCCAAGAAATAAGAGAGCGACGTGGCCTAGTATACGACATAGAATCAGGCACCAATTATTTACAAGATGTTGGTGATTTCAGAATAACTTTAGCGGTCCATCGGGACAAATA
>CAYMZR010000007.1:0-38952 GCA_964394975.1 uncultured Dehalococcoidia bacterium
AACAATGGAGCACATATTAGGAACAGATCATTCTGGACGAGATGTTTTTACCAGAACATTGTACGGAGCCAGAATATCGCTTGCTGTAGCGTCAGCGGCATTATTAAGTGGATTTATTATAGGAACCACACTAGGTATAGTCAGTGGCTACGCCGGTGGGTGGATCGACGAAATAATCACCCGAATAGTAGACATATGGCAGGCTTTACCATTCTTAATGGTAGCCCTAGTATGCGTAATGATATTTGGTCAAAGCACTACTTTATTATTGTCGTTAATGGTTCTTTTAGCCTGGCACCCTTTTGTCAGGGTAATAAGAAGCCAGACCCTGACTATAAAGAACCAGCCATACGTCGATCTTGCAAGGGTAGCCGGAGCATCACTCCCAAGGATCCTTATCCGCCACATACTTCCAGGGGTAATTAACACCGCAGTAGTAATAGCCACATTGAGCGTTGGGTCACTAATCCTAGCCGAAGCTGCCTTAAGTTTTCTAGGAGCTGGCGTACCTGCACCTACTCCCGCCTGGGGAATAATGGTAGCTGAAGCTCGAGGCTATCTAAAAACAGCATGGTGGCCTGCCATATTCCCTGGCATGTCTATCTTTCTGGTAGTTCTATCCCTGAATTTCATGGGGGATTGGCTCAGAGATAAGTTAGATCCTAGACTCCGACAACTTTAGTTCAAGGCGATTAAAACCTAGTTCAGAGAGAGTATGGCCTGATCTGGAGTATACAGAGCCACAGCTGCATACAAATCAGAAAGACATCCGACCGTTATTCCGTCCACTGTCCCATTGGGCTCCGCTCCGCCAGCTTCTCCTGTCGCAAGTTCCCTTTGAATCACACATTGATTGCACAGCATTAGTAGGATTCCCTTTTCTTCCGCTATAGCGGCCGATCTTTCGCCTTTAGGATCTCCTTCCTTAGCATGTATGTGTGTTATCGTCAAAAAAGAATATCCCTAGCAGATCCACTCCATGCCTCTCTTCTTCCAATTGAGGCAAAAGCATTGTCTTGACCTTGTAATTGACAGCATTTGCAGTATTTAAAATATAGGCAACTTTGATATCCATGCCCTCATCTATTTTGGAATTTCGCGTGATATCTCCAAATTTTGTATATACGGTCTCTTAAATATAAAGCACCTCTCTATTTACCCGTAGCAAAGCCCGCAAGGATCCAGCCTGATAACAATCATTAAATCCAACATAGCATATGACACAAATAGATTATGTGTTTTTACATTAATGTTGCTGATTATCACTTTATAGTTGCTTATTTTACTTTTTTTATATGTACAACTGCTTTAATGTTGCTTTATCATATTGGATTTAATTGCTTGTTTACAAACTCAAACCATCTGCAAAAAAACTAACTCAATTTGGGCATAGCCCTCTAAATTAATAAATCCCAGAACAACAAATTCTAATCTGCCCAGGATTAGTGATATACAAATATTCATGAATATAAATATGCCGAGCAAGAGGATGGTATTGATACAAATTTCTTGGTGACCATCATGCAAATCCTTACGGGTCTATCAACATTAGAGGTGCCTGACTTTTCAACCGGACAATTAATATTTGAAAGAATAGTTCTGAATCAAACTTTTGAAGCTGCTGAGATAGAGCTAAGTCTAAGTTCAAACGCAATACTCAAGGACATTAACACCCTGACAATGACATGTGAGCCGATTAGAAAAGAGTCCTTACAACAAGATAGGGTATTTCGTAATCCTTACAGGGGGCCGGAAGTGTGCCCAAGAGAATACTATGGTTTCTTGCCTGTCGAATAGAGAATTGGCAGATTAAACAGAGGTTCCGGCCGATGCTGGTCGACTAAGTTATCTTCCACTATATAGTCATGTATTTCGAGATACTTTTTCATAAGCTGTACAGAATGCAACTTATCGATTCTGCAGTGCAACTCAACCCTGGTGCATACAACATTCATTAAGTGATATCTGAACTGCTCCGCCTAACCGTAGCAACTAATCAAATTCGTCATCATTTAAAACGTTAGCCATTCGGTAACCCGCTCTACTTAATACTTTTATAATTTCCCTTGGCTTCCAATGATTAAAACGGTTATGTATCAAAAGGCAAATCAGGGAATATTATATAGAAATGGTCCACACAATACTGAGTGTCGAAGATGACTACAAAGGCCCGACGGATATCGCTGACTCAGTTTACGAGGAATTAACCAAGGGCCCCAAGTTTGTGATTGAAAATTTCCTGCTTATATGTCAGTTATAGCAAGCCAATGAAACAGATCTATTTTACCCAATATGCCTACCAATTCAAAGAATAGGTCTACTATTTTAATCAGCTGATAAAACAAAAATGGCCGACATCGGTATTAGCAATGTCGGCCACTTCCCTTACCCCATTTATAGAGGTTTATATAAATTTAATCTCGTGACGGAGGAGCTGGTAGGAAGTCTGTTAGAGAGACACCTGATGAACCTGCTAGTGAAGCTGGATTTTGCTCCAATTGCTCAGCATTCTCGATAGCACCACTTATTACACTAAGTAGACCGAATTCAGCCTCTTGATCCAACTGTTTGACTTGCTCTTCAAGTGACTCAAGTTGTGAAGCCAACTCTTCCTGTTGCTGATACAAACCCTCAATCGAAGCAAACTTGGCCTCAATTTCTTCGTCGATTGCAGCTAGTTCACCTTCAATCGGAGACATACGCTCTTCGTAAAGTTCATCTCGCTCGGCCTCAATTTCTTGTACAGCAATTTCTCGTGCTTCCTCAAAACCTTCTCTCAAATTATTTATGTCTTCCTCAATTTCTCGACGCTCATTTTCTATAGCTTCTCTCTTGTCTTTGAAATCTCTATCAATCTGTTTGTGGGAGTCTCTAACCTCATTATCAAAATCTCTCCACATCTCCTTCATACCCTTCTCCGTATCTCTTCTCTTCCCATCCATTTCAACTCGAACTAGCTCCCACATCTGTTCTTGCTGGTCTTCAATCTCTCTTTGACGGGTGCGCTGCCATTCGTCAAATCCGCTCCACAGTTCTTCCTCATATTGTTGTCGCTCTTTTTCCCAGGGTCCGCGCTGATTCTCAATATCTCTTTGCTTTTGCTTAAGAACGTTTCTCTCTTTATCAAGAGCCATTCTCTTCTCATGTAAAGGTCTCTGTTGATCCTCCAGTTCTCTCATGAAATTATGCAGTCGTTCCATCTCCTCTTCTATCTCTCGCACTTCACTTCTAGCATTTTCAACCGCCTGGTTTTTGGCCTGACGCCCTTGATCCTTTGAGTTGTGAAGGTCGCTGATAGTGTTTTCAATATTCTCTATCTCATCACGTATCTCTTCTGCCCTACCGCCAGAGTCGCCTGCATTCGTACTGTCATCAGTGACCGTGAATTCAGCATCTAGTGCTGCCAGAGCATTGTTTCTATCAGCCTCTGCATTTGCCATCAGATCCTGAATTTCCGCATCGAGTTGACTCTGATCAGGTGCTCCTGTAGACCCGGCGTTGATAATGTTCTGCTTGGCCGTAACCTCGGCATCCCACTTCTCTCGTATATCGTGAATCAGGCTGTCCAATGAATTCTTCTCTGCCAAGGCTGCCGTGTAGGCAGGGTCTGCAGAGGTGGGCTGATCTGAAATGGTATTCAGCTCTGCCTCAAGAATGCTTATTTCTTGGTTAAGTGTGCCAATTGATATAGTACGCTCAAGATGGGCCGGATTAGCGTAAGGCTCACCGAGTATGAATTCCGGAATGTTGGCTAGCTGAGCTTTCAGATTTTCAACCGCCGCTAAAGCACCTGGATAAACCGGATTCTCTACCGTTTGAGCCGTAGTAGTACCGTCGGCATTTGTTGTGTCAACCGTATTAGTCTCAGGCGTATTTGCCAAGGCCGATTCCGCATCGGCCAACTGACCCGATATATTATGGTATTCAGGGTTTCCCAGTTCGTCCTGAAGATTTGCCGGCAGGGAATTCATTACATTCTGATGGTCATTAACCTCGTTGCGCATTCCCTCAATATTTGCAATCAACTGGCTTCTCAGAGCCGAATCATCAGTGGCACCGGCCCCTGTCTCAAAAGCTTGTAAATTCTCCATAGCCTGAGCCAATTTAGCTTCTTGGTATGCTAGCTGTTCCTGAAAATTGATGTTGATTTCATCCAAAGCAACTTGAGCCATACTGGCATCTCCAGCCGCCCCGGTGTCATCAGAAGCCTGAGCTCTTTTAAGAGCTATTTCTTCTGTCCGTGCCTCAAAATCTGCCCAAATCTCATCAGTCCTCTTAGCATGGTCATCCCAATTTAGCTGCCTTGGGGCAGTTTGGGTCTGCTGTTGCTCATTTGTGGCTTCTCTTAATTGCCTGCGAAGATCATCCAATTTATCATGCTGTTCTTTAATCATCTGATTTGCATCTTGGCCAGAGTTTGCAGAACCACCGAATTGATTTGGAGGTGTTTCCTGTATGTCGCGTTTCTCCCTTCTGAGTTGCTGCGCCTGCTCTTCCAGGGGTCTCATCATGTCATGGAGCTCCATCCGAGCTTCTTCTATTTGCATTTGCTCGACATCGATCTCAAAGTAAAGATCGTCTATATCTTTCCAAGCCTGATGTATGGCCTCCATTTCCTGATTAAATGGATTATTTTCCTCGTATTCTTTTCTCATATTCTCGACGTCGCGGTGAGCTTCATCTCTCTCGTCATCCCATGCTCGCCACATTGCCTTAGACGTCTTCTGAGCTTCCTCTTCCCTCGCTCTCATCTCAAATTCAAGATTTTCCCAGGTGCTCTGCCCATTCTCCTCCATCTCTGACCTTCTCTGCTGAATCGTTTCCTCTATTTCACCATGAAGCCTTTCCTTCTCGTCCTTTAGATCTCTCTGCCTCTCTTCCAGCTCCTGAAACCTAGCATCTATTTGTCGTTTATATTCTTCTCTTGCCTGATCCCCTTCCATATATACGGTGTCAAAACGCTCCCGCATCTCTTCGTCAAATTCCTTGCCGATTTCTTCAGCCTGTTGATAGAGACCTTCCTTCTGCCTTTCTAAAGCTTCTATTTCAGCTTCAATCGGGGCTACTTGCTCTTCTATAGCATTGATTTGATCCACAAGCGGATCAACCTCATTAGTTTGTATTTCGAGTATTCTGGCTCTTAAATCAACCACTCCCTGAGCCTGTTCCACATCAACGATTCCACAGGCAGCAAAGGCTGCACCAACAATCCCAATAACCGATATTTTCATCAGGGCTTTCTTGAACATTTTTTAAAGTCCCCCAGCAATTTCTCTCATTTTTGAAGACGATCCATTCTATTTTACTACTTTACGATGATTTCTTGAACGGGTTCGCGGGAAAGATACCGACAATTACCCAAACTAAAATCTACGTGACGGAATTAAAACACATATTCAGACTAGATTCATGAGTGTTGCCACGTTACTATGGCAGGTGGTTTCACCTGATTCCAATTGTTTGCGTTAACATAGTGAATTAGCCTGCCAGAATGCCTTTGAGGCAACAAAAACAATAATGAAAATATACGAGCAAATAATGGGCAAGGAAAATTTTAGATTCAAACATACCCTCCGGGTGCGCTGGAAAGAATGTGACGTACAGGGAATAGCATATTACGGCAGTTATATCGATTTTATAGATGTAGCACAAGCCGAATATTTCCGAAACTTAGGTATTCTTACTCACCATCCGGACAAAAGGGAAATTTTTGACCTAGCAGCAGTAAAAGTGACTTTGGAATACAAAAGTCCTGCAAAAATAGATGAGCTCATAGATGTGTTCTTTAAAGTAGAAAAAATTGGAAATTCCAGCCTCGACAAAAGATCAGAAATATACCGAAATGGTACAAACGAATTGCTATGCAGTGGGCAATCCGTCTCTGTGAATTTTGATTCAGACCGAGGTACCTCACGTAAGGTCCCGAGCGAAATAAAGGATATAATCGAAAAGTTCGAATCAATAGAACAGGAAAATAAATAAATTAAAGGTCAAATAATGAGCGATAAACCCTATACTCAGCCTCCTGAATTTTGCCTAGACCCAGAAAAGAATTATAAAGCGGTAATAGAAATGGATAATGGGAATAAAATCACCATTGATTTATTATCCAAAGAGGCTCCAAAAACAGTAAATAATTTCGTTTTCCTGGCGAGAGACGGCTATTACGACGGTATAACCTTCCACAGAGTGATACCTGGATTTATGGCACAGTCAGGCGACCCCACTGGAACAGGTTCCGGTGGGCCCGGCTATAATTTTGACGATGAATTCCACAACGATGCAAAGCATGATTCCGCAGGAATTCTATCCATGGCAAACCGCGGAGTTATCAACGGAATGGGAACAAATGGAAGCCAGTTCTTTATAACATTTGCCCCGACCCCTCACCTTGACGGCAATCACAGCGTATTTGGCAGGGTATCAGACGGAATGGAAGCCGTTCTCGCTATCAGTGAAAGAGACCCTGGAAGCGCTACTACCCCCGGCGAAGCCATGAAATCCGTAACTATAGTTGAAGAATAGACGAACCCATTTGAGAACTAATAATCAATAACCAGACTATTGGTACGTTCCCCAAGGATATAAGAACAGCTGCCGAAGCAAGATCTTTTGATTTGGCATACAGCTCGTGTCTTTCAAAACTTTTTCTGTGCATTCAATTTCAATTTGTTCTATCAAACTCAGTTAGACTAAAATCTGTCCATTTCAAATTAGCTCCAAGTAATATTGCGCCTCTTAGGTCGGATTCTGTAAGATCTGCCAAAGTTAAATCCGCTTCCTGAAAGTCTGTAAAAACAAGATTGGCCTTTATAAGCTTTGCCATTTGCAAACTAGCTCCCCTGAACATGCATCTTCTCAAACTAGCTTCAGTTAAATCAGCATTATCGAGGCGAGCAAATTCCAATTTGGATGAATTCAAAACAGCATTAGCCAATATGGAACCCGTAAGATTTATTCGGGTCATATCAGAGCCATTCATAGAAGCTGATGTGAAATCAGAAGAACTTGCATCCGCACCTATCAATTTGGCGCTCCTCAGGGTAGCCATAGTCAAATCTGTGTTTTGAATTATGGCGCCAGACAAATCAGCTCCGCGTAGGTTAGAACTAACCAAAGAAGAGTTAGATAGATTTACTCCTCCGGTCATAAATGCCCCGCTCATATTGGACCCTGTTAGATCACAGCTAGATAGATCGGAGGCATATAAGCGAGCTTCCATCAAATAAGTATCACTAAGGTCAGAGCCGCTTAGATCCGAATCCCGTAGATTTGCTTCCGCTAAAATACCTTCAGATGACTTAACATTGGACAAGTTAGAGCCGCTTAGATTAGCTCCCCTAAAATTAATCCCACGAATGTCAGCACCAGACAAATCGACACCACTCAAAACTGCTCTGTGTAGGTTTAAACCTGTGAGGTCTTGGCCAGAAAGACTACCGCCTTCATCAAAAATCTCTAATACTTGTTTCTCAGTAAGCGTAGACACAAATTATATTTACCGGGTTCCTTCAATAAATGTTGATTTAGGAATATTATTTCAATTTAATGAAAAATTATATTAATCTACAAATAATTTCTTAGATACCAATTAATTTTAATGTGAGGGTAAATGTGTTTATTGTCCAACGAACCTACACGCCTAAGCCTGGTAAAGGAGGTCTAACGGATCTTCTAAAAATGGTGAACAAAAACACCATTGCAATCGGCCTTCCCAAAGTGAAAATATATAGAAAATTCTTGGGGCCACATGGCACTATGGTTACTACTCAAGAATGGGAATCTATTGAGGATTACAATAATTCCAGGGATATAGTCAGACAGACCAAGGAAATAACTTCTATATTTGAAAAAATATATCCGCTTTTGGACAACACACATATCACTGAAATTCTAGAATCCGCCTAAATATCCAGCTCCTGACACCTCGCAAAACCCAGAAGGAGACTCGATTGGACATTGAAAATAATAAGGTAGACGTTTTGGTCATAGGGGCAGGTGCCTCGGGGGCAGCATTCTCTTGGAAATTAGCAAAATCTGGAATTAAGGTGATGTGTCTAGAACAAGGTGATTGGATAGATCCATTAACTGACTATTCAACTTCAAAGTCAGATTGGGAAATACACAGACAAACGGACTTTAATCCTAATCCTAATCTTAGATCCTTGCATGTAGATTATCCGATCAACGATACCAAAAGGATATGATTTGGAACACGGAAAAAACTTCAAATTATTGGAAAAAGTTAGGGAGAGAGGCCAAATTTGGAGAAACCCGTAGGCCGGATTTTTTAGAATCCTTCCCAAAATTTGTCAAAAGGTGCCAAATCGTCTCCATATTCCTCGCGAGCCTCCAGCATTTTCGCTCTCATTTCAACTACTTTTTCGACAAAGCTAACATTGCTCGAAAAATCATGCATCTCGTCTGGATCTTCAGAAATGTTAAACAATTGGGTTGAACGGACTCCATTGACGTTGTATTCGATCAGTTTCCAACCCTGATATGTTAATGCTCTCTGCACGTCTTTATAAACATAGTATAAATATTCACGAGTGGAAATTTCTTTTTCTTTTATCATCTCCATCATGCTTTTACCCAAGACACTTTCCGGAATATTAATACCAGCCATTTCACATAAAGTAGGGTATATATCTGTTGTATAAACTAATGAACCTCTGGAGGTCTCGCTGGGAATTCCCGGTCCACAAAATATCATTGGAATATGAACGCTATGATCATACAGATTCTGTTTACCAAAAAGACCGTGCCTTCCTAAGGCAAGTCCATTATCACCAGCAAGTACTATAATAGTATTACTAATTTGATCTGATTCTCTAAGAGCTTCCAAAATCAGACCGACCTGTGAATCAAGATGAGAGATCATAGCGTAATATTCGGCTATGTGATTCTTTACTTCTAATTCTTCCCTAGGGACGGCGGCTAAAAGCTCATCTCTAGCATCAAGTTCACCGTTGTCAAAAGAATGCTTAGTCATGAAATTTTCTTCGATATCTAAATCATCTGCGGAATACATATCATAAAATTTCTGTGGGGTAGTCCTTGGATCATGAGGAGCCATAAAAGCTACATAAGCAAAAAAAGGGTCTTCTTTTTCATAGTTAGAAATAAATTCTGCCGCTTGACAAGCAAATATATCAGTAGAGTGTTGCCCTGCATGTATGTGATTAGCAATTTTTTCTTCTGGTAGGACCGGAACGCGATATGATTCAACTCTACTTTTATAAGTTTCAATCGGCTCATATTCATGCAAAGGAACCATATCTCTTGATATTCGACCTAGATATTGCTGGGATGGGTCGTAAGAATGTACTGGTACCATCCAGTGATCATATCCTCCACCAAAATATATATCAGCACCGTCTTGGAAATTTCGAATGTACGATTCAGTACCGTTATGCCATTTCCCTGTACCCCAACAGTGATAACCAGATTTACGGAGAGTTTCTCCCAACATAATATGGTCATCGGGTATGGTCTCTCCTGAATCCACAAGATGGAAAAGTGTTCGTCCAGTCATCAACATAGCCCTACTCGGCATGCATACGGCTGTATTCGTTCCTCCCATGATGTAAGCATTGGTCAGGGAAGTACCGTTTTTAACTAACCAATCCATATTGGGAGTCGATATTTTATTGTTACCCAGAGCATGGACAGTATCGAACCGTTGGTCATCAGTAAAGATGACCAAAATATTTGGTTTTGGCATTATTTACCCACATATTTAGGCTTTCTTTTTTCCAGGAAAGCTCTAACGGCTTCTTTTTGATCCTCCGTGTCATAAAGCATTTCCCCAGCTGAATCCTCATCAGAAATTATTTCATGCCAGTCTTGCATTCGAACCCGAAGCAACTGTTTAGTTTGCCTTACGGCTAACGGAGGATTGCCAGAGATTTCACTAGCTATTTCCATGCATTTATCCAATAATCTCGACGGTCCCACAACCTCATTTACAAGGCCTTTAGACAGTGCCCATTCAGCATCATATATTTTGCCAGTCAATGACATTTCCGCAGCAATTCCATGACCGGCTATAGCTTTTATTGTGGCAGAAGCAGCGGTATCCGGTACCAGGCCTCTTTTGACAAAAATGGCAGAGAATCTAGCTTTTTCGGTGGCGACCCTGATATCAGTAGCGAGAGCAATAGACAAACCTGCCCCTACTGCTGCTCCATTTATTGCCGATACCACTGGTTGAGGTATATTTCTTATCGCTGGTGCAAGTTCTTGTATCCGTCTACGAGTCTGAGAGGTTCTATCTATATTCCTTCTATTCTCAGATCCTGAAGCGCCCATCCTTGATAAATCAGCCCCTGAACAAAATGCTTTTCCGTTACCAGTAATGACCAAAACTCTAATTTCCGGAAATTTTCCTGGCAATTCATCTAGAAGTTCATGAAATTCAAGAGTCAATTCCCGATTTAGAGCATTCATCACCTCTGGTCTATCTAGAGTTAATAGCCCAATGTGATTATCTACGCTAAATGACAAATTTTTGTAACTCTTCATTAAAGTCTCCTTTAGCTACCAGAGTGAATTGGGTAGGTCTAATCCAAGATCTGATACCCGAATTTCAAGGTTGTTAATTAGAATTGCCCAAAATGATATTTGATGCTTTTTCTAAATATGTCTAGTCTAGTTGCAATTTATAGCCATTTTGTTCCATAACCTTAATCACGCTACCGCTGGCAAAATAAGAATCCACATTGGCTCTTCCCCAACCTCAAATCTGTCTATGAAACCCAATGACCCATCATCATTTATTTTAAACGCAGATATATGGCCAGTATCAAGTCCTGCAGAATATAAGAAATCTCCGTTTTTATCGATATCTAATACTCTGGGCATGGCTTCTGTTTGAGTTCTACCATTCAAATTTAGCTCACCAGTATTTGAATCAACTGAAAATCCAGCTATCGAATTATGTCCTCTATTAGGAGCGTATAAATATTTACCATCAGGCGTGATTTTGATCTGAGCACAGGTGTTTACTCCCCCGTAATGAGCAGGTAAGGTGGATAATGTTTGCAACTCATCCAAATTCCCTTTCTGGTATCTATATGCAGTTACGCTACTATCTTGCTCGTTCGAAAAAAACACATATTTCCCGTTTGGATGAAAGGTATAATGCCGTGGTCCTCTGTTGTCTGGCTGGGATAAGGACGGGATATCCATAGGATCTAAATTTCCCGTGTTCTGATTAAACGAATATTTTAGAATTTTGTTAATACCTCTTTCTCCAGCAATATGTGGAACGAGTGCATATGAGTTATCTGCATCGGTAAAAACGCAATGAGCCCCGTTCCCAGTAGCTTCCCACACCTTTTCCCCAGTGAAAATACCCTCCTTGTTGGAATGCACCGAAACTGCACCAGCTTCATAATATGCAGCCAAAACATACCTGTTCGTTTTATCTAATGAAATGTAACAAGGGTCACCTTGAAGTTTGGGGCCATCATCTACATGAATTAGATCTCCAGTCAAACTATTAAATCTATAAGATGTGACACAAGGTAGATTTCTTCTACCTACGAAAAGAAGCGAATTATCGAGGTCCACAGCCAACGGGGCGGGTCTATCACCTACTTCAGTATCCTTTAAGTGATTCAGGCGTCCGCTGTCGGCATCAATTGACCAACAGCTGATTCGATTTTCTCCTGCAAGGGAAACATACAAAATTTGCCTCATTGTGCCTCCAAGAAGTGCCGTATTATTCAGCTAATCACAAGTTTATCAGCACCTCCGGGTTAACGTTTTTATTTAGCTTTTTATTATTTCTGGCTCAAATAAAATTAAATAGTTCACATTCCGTCAACTTAGAAGATAAAATTGATAAGGTCATCGTTTAATAAGTTTCATTTTTATGCAGGAGATTAATCTGCCCTTCTACAACATAAAATCGTCTTTTCCCCAACGATGGCGACAAAGAAATGGTTACCGGCAAGTTCTAGAGGTTGCGTTCCCTCTAATATTGAGTACGGGATCCTGGTCTGTTCAGCAATTCATAGACAGAATGTTTTTATCTTGGTATTCACCCGATGCATTGGCAGCAGCGTTGCCCACAGGAATGTTGTGTTTCACTTTGATCAGTTTATTCATGGGGACTTCTGGTTACGTTAGTACCTTCGTGGCACAATACATCGGAGCTTCACGACCAGAAAGGGTTGGACCAGCGATGTGGCAGGGAATATATTTTTCCGTTTTGGGAGGCTTACTGATAGCTTTCACTGCATTGTTCCCAAAGACAATTTTCTCTTTGATTGGTCACAGTCCCGAGGTACAAATCTTAGAATCAGAATATTGGGTTTATCTAACTTTAGGTGGGATATTCCCAGTTGCCCAGGGTGCAGTAGCAGGGTTTTTCAGTGGTCGTGGCAAAACATATCCAATCATGTGGTCTACTTTCGCCGCAACAGCTGTAAATATTGTACTCAACTATCTCCTGATTTTTGGGAATTTAGGAATGCCGGAAATGGGGATATCAGGAGCTGGCTTATCTACCTTTATATCAGGAATGCTAAATTTTTTGATCCTTTCAATTTTAGTTTTTTCCAACGAAAATAATTCAAAATATAAGACACGTACAGGGTGGAAATATGATCCAGCTTTGTTCAAAAGGCTCATCAGGTACGGCCTCCCTAATGGAATTCAATTTTTCCTAGACATAGCAGCGTTTTCATTATTCATATTGTTGATCGGCAGACTCGGCGCAACGGAATTAGCGGCGGCAAGTATAGCGTTTAACGTTAGTATGCTGGCCTTTATGCCTATGATTGGTTTAGGGATAACGGTATCGATTTTGGTCGGGCAATCTCTGGGAGCCAATGAGCCCGGCCAGGCAAAAATTGCCACTTCTTCAGCCTTGCAGATTTCTTTTACCTATATGACTATCCTTGCCATGCTTTATCTTTTGATACCAAATTTATTTATTTACCCATTTTCAGCCAAAGCTGACCCAATTGAATTTGAATCAATAAAAAGTACCGCTTTAGTATCATTGAGGTTTATAGCACTCTGGTCAATATTTGATTCCCTGGCAATTATATTTTCATCCGCTCTTAAGGGGGCCGGGGACACTGCTTTCATTATGTTAACCATATGTCTCACAGGGCTCATCGTCCTCATAGCACCTACATTTCTAATCATTGAAATCTTCCACCTGGGCTTGAATGTTGCATGGCTTTCAGGTGTCGCGTATGTATTCTGCCTTGGAATTGTGTATTACCTCAGGTTTAAAGGCGGCAAATGGCAAAGTATGAGGGTGATAGAAACCCGGCAGGCAACCTAAGATGAAAGAGTAATTCGATATATTGATGAAAAAAAGTTAGGCTGTTCATCTCAGGCGATAAGAACCGAAAAGTGGTTTGATGGAATTACGGTTTCTAATTATGGTGCTCGGCACATGGATGGAACAAATTCGTCCATAGAGGTTCTGGCGGAGATAGCTCCAGCAGTGAATGAACGGATCGAGGTATTCTTTGACTCAGGGATTAGGAGAGGTATGGATTTGCCAAGGCGCTATGTTTGGGACCTAGAGCGGTCCTTGTTGGCCGCCCAATCTTCTGGGGACTATGTGTTGATGGTGAACAAGGTGTATCTGGTGTGCTAGATATTCTTAAAACTGAACTCGACCCTGCAATAGCTTATTTGGGAGTAAATAAAGTAGGTGATTTAAATAGGTCGTATGCCACAATTTGAAGCGTGAAACCATCGTGATTTTCCAAGAATAAATAATTTAAAAACCCCAGTATTTCATCCACGGGTACCTTCATGGGAGGGGTTATTTGGCAACTAAAAATGCTTGGTTTACTCTGACTGTTGCTTTCATAGTGTTATTTTTTTCCAGTGGTCTGAGATTCGCTTTTGGAATTGTGCTTAAACCTATGTCTGAAGACCTGGGTTGGGCCAGAGCAGAGACAACAATGGCTGCTACGACTTTTTTTGTAGTGTCTGCCTTAGTCATGCCGATATATGGACGGCTAATCGACCGTTACAGTCTTATACGGATAATGATTATATCTATTGCGATAACCTCGCTTGGATTCGGCTTAGTTGCGATTGTCCAGACTCCATGGCAGTTCATATTTTTTTACGGAATAGTTTTTGCATTAGGTCACTCAGGGTTCTCGATTTTGGCTGTGTCCGTTATGGTAGGACGGGCATTTCCAAATCGGGCTGGTATAGCCAATAGTATCGCCCTGTCTGGATTCGGGTTCGGCCAGCTCATCATTATCTCTGTTTTGACACTAATTGTGTTTGAAATAGGTTGGAGAATATCCCATGTATATTTAGCTGTAGGGGCAGCTGTAGTTCTTATTCCTCTACTGCTGTTTCAGGCTAAATTCGTGAGCTTCTTGCCAGATAGCCCTGACCGATATGAGGGCCATCCCATCGAATTTTCATCCAGTTCGGTACCACATTTACTAAGATTCACTATCTCAATAAAATTTGCCATTTTGATAGTAGTTTATGCCTTATGCGGATTCCAAGACTTTTTCATGGCTACACATATAGCATCTTTCGCAACTGATAATGGTGTCAGAAACCAATTTGCGGGTAATTTGTTAGCAATAATGGGTGTGTTTGCACTTGCAGGAGTGATAATTGCAGGGCTCTTAGGTGACAGGTTTAAAGCTGGTTTTCCTACAGTGCTTTGTTTTTTAATACGATTGGTCATATTCATCTTGATATGCACTTCTAATCAACCTGCATTTATTGTGATATTGACATTTTCATACGGATTCACATTCTTGATTACTGCGCCTCTCACGGTAGTATTTGTAAAAGATCTTTTCGGGACACCTAAGATGGGAGCTCTTATCGGTATCATCAATATGGTGCATCAATTTGGAGGTGCTATTGGAGCATATGCAGGGGGCGTAGTTTTCGATCAAACAGGATCATACCAATTGATGATGATTTTTATGGTAGTACTATCTTTAGGTGGATTAATTTGTTCATACTTTATCCACGGGTCTGCAACTTTTAGAAGAAGGTTGGTCACTTAATTAGTGGGAATATTTACTTCGTTGCGGGTTGAAATTTTCCCGATTATGAACTACTTTCAATCTGTTTGCTATGATTAAATCGCATGAATACTCGGTTGGGCCTTAGCATCGAGAGCTTTGTTAGATGAATCAGAGAGGTCAATATGAAAATTAAGTCTGTGAAAGGCCTGTTGATTTAAAGCCGGCTCCTACAAATAAACCGCAAGCACAACCTGATCCAATATACCAAATATGATAGTTTAGAAACCTACAAGGCGGAGCCCCTATGTCAAAACAGCCGAATATAGTATTGATAATGTCTGATGATCTTGGCTATGAGGTAATAGGGGCCAACGGTGGTTCTTCATATAAAACTCCATCCATAGACTCGATGGCCCAGCAAGGCATGCGCTTTGAAAACGCTCATGTTATGCCGCTGTGTACACCAACCAGACTTTCGATGATGACCGGAAAATATAATTTCCGGAACTACTTGGGTTTCGGTTTAATAAGACCAGACGAAGTCACTTTTGGGCATCTACTCACCGACGCAGGTTATAACACATGTATATCCGGCAAATGGCAACTTTACTCCTACAACCCACCAGATCAACACCCGGAAGAAAGATCTTCAGGGCAAAAAATCGAAGATGCTGGATTTGACGAGTTTTGCGTATGGCACCCTCACCACACAGAAGAGAAAGGTTCCAGGTACAAAAATCCAGTGATATACGAAAACGGTGAATTCAGGACTGACACCAAAGATAGATATGGCGAGGATATATTTTGCGATTATATTATCGATTTCTTAGAAAGGAAAAAGGATGATGAAAAACCATTTTTCGTCTACTGGCCGATGGCTGCTACGCACAAGCCTCATGAGCCCACCCCGGACAGCCCAGAATGGGATTCTTTCGATCCTCCCTCAAACCGATCTATCGGTGCAAAAACATGGGCAGAGTTGGAAGATGGTTCATGGGAAGATGATCCTAAATTCTATAGAGATATGGTTGAGTATCACGACAAAGTCATAGGTAGATTACTGAACTATCTTGAAAATCAAGGACTTCAGGAAGATACATTAGTCATCTATCTTGGAGATAACGGTAGCCCAGCCGATGTCTGTTCAATGATGCACCTACATAATGAGATTTGCGGCGGTAAAGGCAAAACCAGTGATAGAGGTACCCATGTTCCTTTGATTTGTCTTATGCCAGGAACCATTCCTTCCGATACTGTTCAAACAGACCTTATTGAAGCTACAGATTTTCTACCGACTATTTTCGAAGCTGCCGGTCTAAACTTCCCTGAAGGATACGTCATTGACGGGAGGTCTTTTTATCCTCAGCTAAAAGGGGAAAAAGGCAACCCGAGAGATTGGATGTTTTTTCACTTCGAACCAATGAATAGAAGACACGGACTCAACGATTTACGGCAAATAAGGTTCATTCGTGATCACAGGTGGAAATTATACGAAACTGGGGAATTATACGATCTGGAAGCAGATTGGGACGAAGACATCCCTATCTATGAAGTTGAAGATTCAAAATCCCAGTCTGAAGCAAGAAACAGACTAAACCCGGTATTTTCCCAAATGACCAATTGAGCCTTATTCTACTCGGTTTTTTTTAGATTTAAGGACGCCGAGTTAATACAATACCGAAGCCCAGTAGGTTGGGGGCCATCTGGAAAAACATGCCCTAGGTGCGCACCACATGACTTACAAATAACTTCTGTCCTCTCCATTCCTAAAGAGGTGTCCGTTTCTTCTTCTACCTGATCCTCAAAAAGCGGCTGATAAAAGCTAGGCCATCCACACATGGAATCGTATTTGGTATCGGAAGAGAAAAGTTCTTCCCCACAACAAACACATAGATAGGTACCATCTTCTGTTGTGTTCCAGTACTCCCCTGTGAATGCTCTTTCTGTAGCTTTATTACGAGTTACTTCATATTGCATGGGAGTAAGTTTATCCCTGTATTGTTCATCATCTTTTAAATCAGCCATCTATCCGTCTCCCAAAATTTTGAATACTGTAACAGCACATTTCCAGTACAACACATAAGATTATATAGCTAGTATTATATTGGTTCACAAATCTTCCGGTTGATCTAATTAACTGGAAACAAAGTTAGGAGAGTTAATTGACACTTGAATTTGGGGTTTTTGATCACATAGAACCAGTTTCAAACATGGCACTAAAAGAAGTCTACAGGCTTCGGATGCAGCAAATAGAGCTTTTAGATCAAAAAGGATTTTACGCATATCACTTAGCTGAACATCACACTCCTGCAGTGCACAGTCTGGCTCCTTCTCAAAACGTATTTTTAGCCGCAGCATCGCAGCGCACATCACAAATAAAACTAGCTCCATGTGTTTATGTATTGCCTCTTCACCACCCACTTAGGTTGATCGAAGAAATCAGCATGCTTGACCACTTGAGCGATGGACGGGTAGAAATCGGAGTCGGAAGAGGAGGTGTGATGGAAGCTTTTTTCTGGGGACAGGATGCCGATTCTGACAAAAATTACCAAAGATACCTTGAAACCCTGGAAGTAATAAAAGAAGGACTCAGTTCAGAAACTCTAACGTACCAAGGTCAATTTCACCAATATGACAACCTGCCAATGCGATTAGAACCGGTTCAAAAACCGTTCCCACCAATGTGGTACATGCGAAACGCCGAAACAGCCGCCTTGGAAGGAATGAACACTGTGATTGTAGGAACTCTGGAAAGCCTCAAGAGGGAAACCAAGAGATATAAAGATGTCTGGAATAAGACTCACGGTGAAGGCTCATTAAACGATCAGGGTCAAGATCCAAAAATTGGCCTTGTTGTCCATATGGTTGTAGCTGATACAGACGAAGAAGCGATAAATATTGCGACTCCAGCCTGGGAAAAATATAAATGGAATTTAGCAGCTCCTCGCCGAATAGAAGCTGAAAAAAGGGGATTGGAACAGTTCCAATCTTCAAAGGATGGCTCATTCGGGTTCGTGGGAGATAGACCGGCTAGTCTTCCAACTCGGGAAACCAGAAAGGATATAGAGGCCGAAATAGAGCGATTCGACCAGCAATCAAACAGAAAGGATCCTACTAGGCTAGGGGGTGTCGCTTTGGCAGGTTCCCCAAAGTCAGTGGACCGTTATTTGGAAGAATACATCGAAACCGGTGCCAATTATTTTGTGTGTTCCTTTCAATGGGGAGATATTGACCACAAAACTGCTATGAACTCGATTAATCTTTTTTCAGAACATATACTGCCGCAATATATTTAGATAATTTTGGATAGATTTATGAAATTTGAGATAATCGGAATGATCGGCGCTGTAAGAGAAGGTACTGGAAGTAAAGGTGCAGAGGTACACGTCATTGGTGGTGGGATAGACGGGGATTATATCTCCGATTTTGCTAAAGCCCATGAGAATAGCGGCTTCGATAAAGTTTTGGTCGGATACACATCTTCATCTGCAGACGGGTTCATAGTCGCGATGCATGCAGCAGCCAACACTGAAAAACTTGGATTTTTGGTTGCCCACCGGCCTGGATTTGTCAGCCCAACATTATTAAGTAGGAAAGCCGCCACTATCGATCAATTAACACGGGGAAGAATTGCTCTACACATAATAAGCGGAGGTGGGGACTTGGAACAAAGACGTGATGGTGATTTTCTAGATCATGATGCTAGATATAGAAGATCCGGAGAATTTATGAGTATTCTTAGAACCTTGTGGACATCAAAAACACCCGTCGACCATAAGGGTGAGTTCTATCACTTCGAACAAGCGAAAAGTGACTTTGAATGCTTTCAGGAACCATATATACCTCTATATTTTGGTGGCGCTTCTGATGCCGCATTAGAAGTAGGTGCGAGAGAATGCAACGTATATGCTATGTGGGGAGAACCTCTCAAAGAAATTGGGAAAAAAATTGAATTATTCACCGGTAGATTAAGAAAGATTGGACGGGATCCAAAATCTGTAAGATTTTCCGTTTCAACCAGACCAATAGTGGCTGATACTGAATCTGAAGCCTGGGATATTGCTCATTCCACTCTAGAAAATGTTTTAAAAACCAACCAGAATTCTATGCATGGTACCGGAAAGGAAAGGTTGGAATCTGTAGGATCTCAGCGTCTCGTAGATTTCGCAAAAGATGGAGAAATCTTGGATGATCGACTTTACACTCCCATAGCGGCAGCTACTGGAGGTGCAGGAAACACTACAGCACTTGTAGGCACCGCAGAACAAGTATCTGATTCACTTATGAAATACTACAAATTAGGTTGTAGCACTTTATTAGTAAGAGGTTTTGATGCATACAATGACGCTGTTTATTGGGGTAAAGAACTAATCCCTAATCTAAAAGAATCGGTTGTTAATTATCATAAAAGGCACGCTGTCACTGGAAAACACTTATTATGAAAATATTATCGGCGGTCCTAGGAAGTCCATTCCAAGGTTCATCTTCTGAAAAGATCGTAAATATTTTTATTGAGAAGCTCCCTAAAGAACAGTGGGACGCAGCACTGGTGGATTTGTCCAAGATTTCGTCAGAAGCTCTTTTATTGAGAAGTAAAGATAAAGCATTAAATGATTCAATAGAACGTGTCCTTGATTCCGATGTTATCATCGCTGCCACCCCGACATATAGAGCCACCTATACAGGTCTAATAAAAACTTTTTTTGATCAATTCCCAGAAAATTCCCTGTCTGGCAAGTTAGTACTACCCGTCCAAACCGGAGGATCTGCAGAACACGCTTTATCAGTTGAACATGGTTTAACTCTAATGGTCAGAACATTAGGAGCCGTTGTCGTCAACAAGTCGATTTACTCTTGGGGAGAGCATTGGAATGAAGATGGAAATCCAAGTCAAAATTTAAATGAAATGATTGATCAATCAGTGAATGAAATTATCAATACGTCTGGCTAATCATCCAACAATCCCAAAGCACGAGCCATATCAAGCATCTCCAAAGCTGTTTTCTCATGAGCGATATCAACCATTCCTCCTTGGAAAGAAACGGCGGCCCCTCCACTCTCTCTAATCTCCTTCATCGATTGAACTAAACCTTGCCACTCACTTATCTCATCTTTACTTGGAGAAAATATTTCATTCACTATTGGAACGTGAGACGGATGTATAACTGTCATTCCGTTATAACCTAGCTCTCTTGAATGTTGCGCAAAGCTCCTTAATCCTTCGTGGTCATGTATGTCCTGCCACAAGCCAGTCAATGGAAAAGGTACACCAGCTGCTCGAGCGTCTAGTAGTACCTTTGAACGGATAAATAAAGTTTCTATGCCTTCGGGAGTCCATTGATATCCTACAGCTCTAGCTATGTCTCCTCCCCTACCACCTCCAGCCCCCATATGGGCCACTCGATCTGATGAAGTTCCCACTTCATAAGCAAACCTGAGCCCTGTGGCTGTTTCCAAACCGGGGTCAATCAATATCTTCCCCAGATCTATACCTTTTTTCTTCTCCTCACTAGAAATAAAGGAGTCCAGTTTTTTTACATCTTCAGGTCCTTTCACCATCGGCAGAGTAATACCGTAAAGGCCTTCCTGAACCGCGTAAGTTACATCTTCTGCAGTAAATCCTGTATCAATATCATTGACTCTTACCAATACTGTTATACCTTGCGCAGCCAATTCTGGAACCATTCTAGAAACGATTTCCCGTGCGTTTTGCTTCTCGTCTAAAGGTACAGAGTCTTCAATGTCCAAGATAAGAGCATCTGCACCGTATTTTGGAGCTTTCCTGACCCAATCCTCTTTGTTGGCAGGTACATAAAGCATGGTCCGCAAAGGTTTAGCTTGATCTCTCATCAATTCCTCACTTTTTAATTAATTTCAAATAATTCCATTTTGTTCATATTGCTCAAGATCTTGTGAGCTAATACCGAGAACCTCATGATATATCTCCTGGTTATGCTCACCTAACATTGGAGCACCTTTTGACTGAGGCAACCCGCCACCAGAAAATTCAACTGGAAATCCCGATGCAATGCCAGGAACAGAATCAGCAAAAGCCGAACTTTTCATCGGTTGGAGTGTTCCTCGGTCCCAAAAATGGGAATCTTCTATTATTTCTGGCACGGTTCTTACCAAACCACAAGGAACTTTATTGTCCTCCAATAATTTTATCGCCTCGTCTCTAGTGTAACGATCGAGTATGGCCTGTACCTTCTCTCGTGCCTCGACAACATTCCGGTTTCGCTCAATGAAAGTGGCAAATTTTGGATTTACTACTAGTTCCGGTGCGTCCAATGCCGTAGCCAATCTACTCCACTGATCATCACTGGCAACAGTTAAGGTGATATCTCCATCTATGGTGTGATAGAGCCCCATCGGACCTCCACGACTATTATTCCCTTGCCTCAGAGGTTCGCCATACATGATCGCCTCCTCTAAATTTTCCATAAACATAAGCGAAGTTAATGAATCCATCATTGAAACATCCAAATATTGACCATAGCCTGTTCTATCTCTTTCCCTGAGCGCAGCTAGGACCGAGTAGCAGGCAAAGAGAGGCGTTACCAAATCTCCGATATAAAAGCCGACCCTCGTAGGAGGCTCGCTTTCCGACCCATTTATATCCATAAGACCACTCATCCCTTGAATTTGTGGATCATGGGCCTTTCTATGTGAATGCGGCCCCGATTGACCATATCCTGAAATAGAAGTGTAAATAATTCCAGAATTAACCTTCGATACTTCCTCGTAACCCAAACCTAATCTCCTCATAGCACCCGGAGATAAATTTTCAACTAGTACATCTGACTTTTTCACTAGCTCCATAAACATTTCCAAGCCTTTCGGATTTTTTAGATTTAAAGTAACGCTCTTCAGACCCTGGGCCCTTTTAAGAAACCGAGTAGAAAGATGCTTTTCAGACTCCTGAGTTTCCACATAACCATCAGGAGAGGCAAAAGGTCCATTTCCTCTAGACGGATCTCCGACACCAGGCATTTCTACTTTTATACATTCAGCCCCCAACCTAGCTAAATTCATCATTGCAAATGGTCCTGCCAAGTAGACAGTCACACCAAGTACCCGAAGGTCGGACAAGGGAGACATCGATTTTTTAACTTCGACCAAAATTAACCTCTTCTCTAAAATAGTTCTATAAGTAATTGAATCTGTAATTATCTACTTTCATGTTATGTTCGTCCTTAGGTATGGTCAATTGATGTGTTATATTCCAGCGTGGACCATACCTCCCAAATGACCATATAGGAGATATTGATATGAAAATCGCCATAATAGGACAAGCTGCCTTTGGCAAAGATGTCTTAAATTCATTGGTAGCTAAAAAAGAAAACGTAGTAGCTGTGCTTTGTCCACCAGACAATCCAGGTAGACCTGAAGATCCCATGAAATCGGCAGCGTTAGAAAATCAAATCCCAGTATTCCAATACAAAAGAATGCGAGATAAAGAGGCAATTAAAGAATTTTTATCGTTACACATAGATCTATGTGTAATGGCCTTTGTTACCGATATCGTCCCAGATGAAATCCTTGAAGCACCTAGTTTGGGAACTATCCAGTATCATCCATCTTTACTTCCAGAACATAGAGGTCCTAGTTCAATTAATTGGCCCATTATTCAAGGGCAATCAAAAACCGGACTCAGCATTTTCTGGCCAGACAAAGGCCTGGACACGGGCCCAATACTTTTACAAAAGGAATTCGAAATTACTTATACCGACACTTTAGGATCGGTTTATTTTGGCAAACTCTACCCTGCTGGAGTGGAGGCAATGGTTGAAGCAGTAGAAATGGTTAAGAACGGGACCGCCCCCAAAGTTGAACAAGACCACAGTAAAGCCACATACGAGGGGTGGTGCAGATCAGGCGATGTGATCATCGATTGGAATAAACCTGGTACAGAAATCTATAATCTAATTAGAGGGTCTGATCCTAGTCCCGGAGCCAATACATTGTGGAACGAAAAGCCTATTTATTTATTCAACACATCTTTTGATTTTGAAATCAGCAAAACTGCCTTTTATGATCAACCTCCTGGAACCGTAACGAAAATATCGGATGAGTCGTTCAGTTTGTCGGTCTCAGATGGCTTCATCAACATAGGCAGGGTCAAAGTAGACAAAGAAGCAAAAATTATGGCCTCAGATTTTATTGAATCCCACGGACTGAAAGTAGGCGACAGGTTCGGACTTTAGACATTTATTAATTTTATCTAGCCAAAGGAGTTAGCAAATGAAAGGAAAATACTATTTCTCAGCTGCAATGGATGTGCCTCTAAACAAAGAGGCTTTGTTTGACGAGGTCTACGACAAAGAACATATTCCTTACCTGTCCGATGTACCTGGAGTATTAGCTATAGCTAGGTTTACCACGGAGCCATTAAAAATGGTAATCGGAGGAGTAGAACAAGAAATAATTATAGAAAACCAACCGAAACACACAGCAATATACGAAATAGAGGACCCAAAGGTCCTAACATCCCCAGAATGGGCTGCTGCTGTGGACAAAGGTAGATGGGCCACTGAAGTCAGGCAACACACTTTTAACAGAAGGCACGTATTACTAAAAAATAAAAATTAGGTCTAGTAAATGTTGTTCAGGAAAATAAGAGACCTGGAATTTCCTGTCGTTGGTATGGGCACATCTAGAACTTTTGATATAGATGATTCGATTCCAGAAGTTTTCTCCGTTCGAAATAAAATAATCGAGGAATGTCAAAATAATGGGGTAACCCTTGTCGATTCCTCACCAATGTATGGCAACGCAGAAAAAGTCCTTGGATTAGCAATTCAAGAAAATGATCCCTCAAAATTTCAAATAGCTACAAAAGTGTGGACGACAGGTTATCAATCTGGTTTAGACCAAATTGATAACTCATTTTCGTTGCTGAAAACGGAGTACATTCACATTTTCCAAATACATAATTTAGTAGATTGGAAAACGCACCTACCGACTCTTACTGACCTGAAAGATGAAGGGAAGATAGGGTTAGTGGGTCTAACCTGCATGACTCCTAGTGATTATCCTGAAATGATGAACATTATGAAAACCGGCAAAATTGATTCTATCCAAATTCCCTACAATGTTATTAACACACGCGTGGAATCTGATGTCCTCCCATTAGCGAAATCAATGGGAATAGGGGTTCTGGTAATGGAACCACTTCAAAAAGGAAAATACGTGAAAGATCTTCGACTAAGTTCTGACTTGGGCCCTTTATCTGATTTGGGCATCAAAACCTGGGCTCAAGCCTTGTTATCTTGGGTTATATCAAATGAGGTCATAACATCAGCCATACCAGCAACATCCAAGCCAAAAAGGATAAAAGAGAATTCCTTAGGGGCAATACAAATGCCAAAAGATTTGAGAGATTTTGTCAAACGTGAAACTGAAAGATGTATCTAGTTCCTCTGCCCAGCATCACTTCCATCATCTTCGAATCGCTCACCCATCTCATTCAGGAAATCTTGCACATCCGACGATAGGTTAATTTCCACATCCTTCTCACTTAAATTTTCCGAATCTTCTTCGCCTTCAGATCGACTAAGGACTCTATCAAAGTAGGTTTCCAATTGTTTTATCAAGGTGCCCACCTCTCCCTCATAATCTATTGCTCGTTCTATATCTTTGTACTGTTGATCCCCCTTGCTTTTCTCTGCTAGATCCGTGGGGAAACCATACACAGCACACAAAACCTCCAACAGCCTTGAAGCACCTAAATGATCTTCATCCAGCTGGACGTATTGTGGCAAATGTGCCATCAAAGTAGTATTTTGGACGCCTTGCCCGGTCAAATCTTCATTAACCTGATTAATTATGGATGTTGGTCCTTGATAGGTACTTCGACGGGGATTCAGTAGAGATCCAGCCTTTCCTTCTTGCTCGTCTGTCATGGAACCTGTAACTAAAATTGGCCTAGTGTGGGGGACAGAGTCATACATACCACCAATTCGGCAGTATTCAGTAACATTGCAATAATTAAACAATTCAACTATTGAATCAGTATATTCCTCTCCAAAATTGTGCGGTTCTCTTATATGAATGAAAATGTAATCTCGGCCTGAATATTGGTCTTTAGCATGATGGACAATGGTATTCGGTTTGGTGAAAACTCGTTTGCCGTTTGTGATACGCATTCTTGGCCGATATCGGGTGAAATCAAAAAATTTTCCTGGTTTTGCCAACCGTCCGAGTTCCCTAGCACCAAGGTATTGTTCTAATTTCCTCAAAGACAAGGTACCAACTCTTCCCACATCTACCCAAGGACGCAACATACCGATGGCCACGGTATTATTCATATCGGGCACAGGATCAACTAGTTCAAATTCACCAACTCTCATAAACCTGTTCAACCACCAAAATGAAAATTTACTTAGCTAAAATCACGCTATAGGCTCGGAATTATACACCAGCCTTATTGTTGATATCAGGCTCAAAGCAGAAAAATATCCCTGTATAATGCCCAAAAATCTTATACGAACAAAAGAGGAATAACAGATTAAGGTACAAGAAAAACCACTCAGTAAAAATGCGTTAGAAGGGGTAAGGGTCATAGATTTATCTTGGATTGTAGCCGGGCCTCAATGCACAAGATTACTCGCAGATTTCGGGGCAGAAGTCATAAAAATAGAAAATGAAGCTGCTCTTGATTACTGCAGAAATATCCTCTCACTAGACGCCCAAGGTTCACCAAATAAAAGCGGCTTATTTAACACTCTTAACCGCAACAAAAAGAGTGTGACATTAAATGTAATGCATCCCACTGGCATGGAAAAACTGAAAGAACTAATTTCTATTTCTGATGTGATTGTAGAAAACTTTAGTTCTAGGGTACTGGAAAAATGGGGCCTCAGTTACGAAGATCAGAAAAAGATACGACCAGATATCATTTATTGCAGCATGTCAGGATTCGGACACAGTGGAAGAGATAGAGATTATGTAACTTGGGGGCCGACAGCACAGGCTCTTTCAGGTCTGACATTTATGTCGGGGCTACCTCGGGAAGAATCCGCCGGTTGGGGTTTTTCGTATATGGATCACACCGGAGGATTCTACGGAGCATTAGCAATATTGATGGCACTAAAACATAGAAATTCAACTGGTGAAGGCCAACATTTAGATTTATCTCAAGTGGAAGTCGGTATAGGGATGACCGGCACTTCCATTCTTGATTACACCGTAAATAACAGGCCCTTCAGAAGAGAAGGAATGCCACCGGGAAACACAGCCCCGGATAAAAATATTGCCCCTCATAATTCATACAGATGCAAAGGAAAAGATCGTTGGTGCGTAATTGCCGTTACCAATGAAGAGGAATGGGATGCCTTATCAAAAGCAATTAACAAACCTTCATGGATGAATAGCAAAAAATTTTCTACGATGGAATCAAGGTACACAAATCAAAGCGAACTAGATCAGCACATCGAAACTTGGACAATTAACAAAACTCCACATGAAGTAATGCACCATCTCCAAAGCTTTGGGGTGCCTGCTGGTGCAATTCAAACTCCTAGAGAAAGAGTAGAAGAAGATCCGCAACTTAAAGAAAGAAATTTTCTACCCGCTATTAAACACGAGGAACTAGGAGATACCAAAGTAGAGGCTATGCCAATGAAAATGTCAAAAACTCCCTGGATACTCAAATCTGCCTCTCCTTTACTCAGTGAACATTCTGCCGAGATCTATATGGATTTGCTAGGAACCTCAGGAGAAGATTTTGCTTCCTTTCTAGAACAGGGAATAGCATGACTGCTCTTAATGGATTGCTTGTCGTCGAATTATGCGGAGAGCGAGGGCAATACATGGGAAAACTTATGGGAGATATGGGAGCCAGAGTAGTAAAAGTAGAACCGCCGACAGGTTCTCCAGAAAGAAATATCGGACCCTTCAAGGACGATAAACCCAATCCCAATTCCAGCCTTTACTTTTGGGCCAGAAACACTTCCAAGGAAAGCCTTACCGTTGATTTAGAGTCTCCTGAGGGGATATGTATAGTAAAAAAACTACTAAAAAAAGCCGATGTGTTTCTAGAGGACAGAGACCCCGGTTTTCTGGAATCACTAGGTTTAGGCTATGACGTATTAAAAAAAACCAACAAAAAATTAGTGATGACCTCGTTAACTGCCTTTGGCCAAGACGGCCCTTACAGAGAATATAAATCTAACGATTTGGTGGCCTTAGCCATGGGAGGAATAATGCATTCGTGTGGCTACGATGACGTACCAAATAGCCCTCCTATCAGACCAAGTGGCGGGCATGGAGACTTCATATCCGCCCACTATGGTTTGATAGGAACAATGTCAGCACTTTTTTACAGAGATTTCACAGGTGTCGGACAATATTTGGATGTTTCAGCCCACGAGGCCTGTTCCTCAACAACAGAAGCGTCGATTCCCACATATTTATTCCTCAACAAGGAAGTTTTTCGTCAAACAGGAAGACACCAAGGAGCGACTCCAACCCCAAAAACCCTTTGTGAAACCCTGGATGGGAAATACATAATCGTTTTCCAACTTTTTAATAACCTTAATTCCTGGATGTCTCTAGTGAAATGGATGTCTGAGAAGGGAATGGCAAAAGATTTGGAAGATGAAAAATACAAAGACATGGCGCGGCATGTTACTTCAAATACAGAAGACTCTAATCATGCATTTGAAGTAGTCAGAAATTTTATATTGAATCACACAGCAGATGAGATATATCGAGGGGCCCAAGAACTGAAATACCCATGGGGGATTGTCAGGTCTCCAGAAGAAAACCTAAATGATCCACATTTCTTGGACGACAGAGGCATGTTTGAAGACATTCTCCATACTGAATTCGGAAATGAGGTAACCTATAAGTATGCCGGTCGACCATACAGATTTAAAGGCACTCCTTGGAATGCTTTCAGGCCACCACTGGTTGGCGAGCATACGATCAGTATTTTGAAACAAGACCTGGAATACTCTGAACAAGAAATAGAAAGCCTACGGTTAGCCGAAATCATCCCTACCGAATAATTTTGAATAATGCCATTAATTGATATGGAAAAGAAATGACATATTTGCTAAGCGGTCAAAGATTTCCAACGTATCGAGAACATGAGATTTTATATAAGTAATGAATCAGTCTGGAAATTCTCATAACCAGGTAAACATTAGTCTCTCAGGGGGAGGGAATTCAAAAAAATTCCATTTCACTTGGAGAACTGGATGCCTTGGGTGCCTAATACCGGCAATAATAATTTTTCTGTTGTTTTTCTTTCTAGTTCGAGCTTCTTTCATTCTAGGGTGAGAAATATTTCGTATAAATACGATTTGAATTCAAAGGAGTATTAAAGTGAAGGCTGCTTTCTATGATGGCAATGGAACCATGATTGTTAAAGATTATCCTGATTTAACTCCTGGTCCAGGAGAAGCCCTGATAAAAGTCCGATCAACAGGAATTTGTGGGTCCGATTTAAATATGAATTTAGATAAATCGCAACCTGACACAGACCCTGCTGGGCACGAAGTTGCAGGCGAAATAGTATCTGTAGGAAACGACATAGATCAAAAACACATTGGTTCACGAGTAGCTGTAGAGGTTCTGGGTAGCGGAAGAGCTTGTCAAAATTGTTGGTATTGCAGACAGGGACAGTATATTCACTGTCCCTATAGAAAGTCTGGTATGAGCGGCGGCTTTGCTGAATATATTACTCGTAAAATTGAAGGCTGCTATCCCTTATCCGACCACATGACTTGGGATGAAGGAGCACTAGTAGAACCTCTAGCTGTATCAATACATGGAGTACGAATAGGGAAAATGGTGGGCGGAGAAACTGTTTCAATACTCGGTTCTGGAACTATAGGATTGACAGCTGTAGCAGCTGCCAAAGCTCTTGGAGCTGGCAAAATATTTGCTACTGCAAGACATGCACAACAAAAAAAAGCTGCCCTCGCTTTGGGTGCCGATTCAGTAGGTATCAGCACAGAAAATAACTTTGAAGAAATGGTGCTCGATGCAACTAACGGAAGAGGAGCAGATTTAACTATAGAAACTGTGGGAGGTAACAAGGGGGATACTTTAAGACAAGCTATACAGGTAACAAGAAGACAGGGGCGTATCGTTATATTGGGGGTGTTTTATGGGCAGCATGAGATAGATTGGACAGGCCCGGTTCTAAAGGAACAGACTATTCAAGGATCAATCTGTTACGGAATAATAAACGGACAACATGATTTTGAAAGCGCGGTAGAGATATTGTCAAATGACCACTGCAATCTGAGTCAAATAGTAACTCATAGATATTCCTTAGATGAAATAGACACCGGCTTCAAAACAGCATATGACAAATCATCAGGTTCAATAAAAGTTCAAATACACCAAAGTTGATATAGGACCAAGCTCTAGTTTTATCGAGTTATAGCTTTCTTGACGGGATAGTCTCGTTAAAAGACAATTACGAGCGCTGATTTTACTAGAAAGTCGTTTGATAAGCTGAAAACAACTTTTTTAACAAACTACAAACGTTCCGCAGTAGCTCAGTGGTAGAGCAATCGGCTGTTAACCGATCGGTCGCTGGTTCGAATCCAGCCTGCGGAGCCAAAACCATTAGAATATTCTTAATTTCTGTAACATCCCAAATACTTTCATAAAGCTGGTGCAAAAATGACCAATGAACAAAACAACCATAGTTCTGATGATACTGATGAAGACGATGTGATTTCTGATCAAGACAAAATTAGTGATGTAAATGATGAAACTGCAGAGAGCTCAAAACAAACTAATAACACTCTGCAAGTAGAAAGTATTCCAGAACATGCCGTTATTTTTAGACAATCTCATTTCTCTTGGTTGATGCCATCAGCTATATGGATAATTGGCCTGGTTATCGTCGATCTTCAGATAGGACTGCTAGGGGGACTAGGCATACTTTTAGCACCCTTGATAGCAGCTCCTAGGTATCTGAGATGGCGGCAAACTGTATACCATCTTTCTGACGATTCCCTGTATCTCACCATGGCGGGTCTTCCTATCATACAAAAAAGCAAAATCTACCAAGTAAAATTTGCCACCATGATGGAAATGGCCGTCAGGCATGGATTTTTTGGTAGGACCCTTGGGTATGGAGAAGTCAACATAATTTTTGACGATAAAAGAGTGGCCCGACTTTCATATATATCGGATTATCAATCTTTTATAGATCACATTAATTCAAACACAGATTTGCCTGGCGCACCCACTGAAAAGGATGCAAATTAATTACCCGCCCTATTATCTGTAATGATATCGATTCCCCAAGCTTTGATTATTTCTAGATTTTTTGCAAGAAGATAATTCGTGTTTGAAATGGACAATATTTGGATGTGATCAGACGGAACGGTTCTTGATATTATTAATTTCCAGGATGTTGCCTCCCCTTCATGCTTTAAACAAAACCAGCCACAGCTGACTTCTTCAGTCTCTGGAACCCCTTCATCTGAACATACAACCAAAACCCTCCGTTCAGTCCTAACGATAGATAGGAATACACCATTTTGAATCCAACTTGGAAGAATAGTGTCTAGTTCAAAAAAACAAACTGCAAATGTGCCTGGCAGCAATTCAAGTTGAGTGTTCCGATCGCCACAAGATGGGTCCGACAAAGTAGACCAGTCCGAGCCAGGTATTCCCAGTAAATCCATATGCTCATTCACGATAAATTTGTTGGATAAAGTTGCAATGCTGTTATCAGAATAGTGTGGATACATCTGTTTGATCCGAAACCACCACCTAACACGCCTAACCGAGGGAATATAAGCCTCAAGAGAAATTAACCTACTAATCAGATCCGCATAGTCCCAGGATATTGAAAATATATCCATATCTCGCCATTCAAACTGCTGCTCCAATTGGAAGTTACCATCCGTGACTTCCCTATATTTGGCAATCCAATTGCCTAAAGTCCTTACACTTGGTCTAGGCTTGTAGGGAAAAGCTTTCAAAATTGCTGTACGTCGGTATCCTCTAGCATACATTTCGAAGCCCATGGAAATCTGCGCAATATTAGAAAAAGGTCTACCCATAATTAATTCCTTTTTAAATAATATTGCTGCTCTTTAGATATAAAAAGCATTTTTTATTGCCGAATATTATATTTTTATTGCTTCATGGAAATATGGCAAATACCTATTCGATTGAAATTAGGTGCAAATCGTCCTGGAAAATTAGGTAAATGAACCTAGAAATGTAATTTGATTCCCTCATTGTTCCAGAGTCAAGAGGCAGGCAGATTTAAATCAATCCTATTGATTTAGCTGCTCTTTTCACATCATCCACCCTGAAAGCTCGAAGTATCTGCTTAACTTCAGCACCATTTTTTTCCAAGTCCACTAACCTAGCAACTCGGTCTGGCTTATTACCAGTGGTCGGCAATTCCAGCGATTTGAGAGCATATGAAAGGTCGTCAGATCTAAAGTGTTGGAGAAATTCCTCAAAATCCATAGACCTATCTCCAATTTAGCTCACAGCCATAAAATATTTTGCCCGATTATACATACAGTTTGTGATATTAGTAAGACAAAACCATGATTCCTAATTTTTAGCATGCTAATTAGCGTAGAATGTCATTTATTTGGGGACGGAGATTAATAATGGCGATAAAAATAGTCACAGATAGCACCTCGGATTTAGACTCAGCTATTGCAGAGGACCTTGGGATAACAATAGTGCCCTTAAACGTTCATTTTGGAGAAAAGGTGTTTAAAGATGGAATTGACTTAAACACTGATCAATTTTTTGATAAGTTGATTAATGGAGATGTTTTTCCTTCTACTTCACAGCCCTCATTAGGTGAATTTGTAGACGTGTACGAGGAAATCAGCCAGCCTGGTGATGTGATCATTTCAGTCCATGTGTCGTCAAAACTCAGCGGAACCATAAACTCTGCACAACAAGCTGCTAACACATTGGAAGGCACTGTAGATGTAAAAATTGTCGACACACAACAGGTATCAATGACAGTCGGGCTTTCAGCTATTGGCGCCGCCCAGGCGGCTCAGGATGGAAAATCTGTAGAGGATTGTATAGCTATAGCAGAATCGATAGCCAGCCGAAGTAATTTTTTTGCTTTATTTGACACTCTCGAATACTTAGAAAAAGGTGGGAGAATAGGTAAAGCTAGATCACTCATTGGAGGCCTTTTAAAAATAAAACCTATTTTAAGAGTGGAAAATGGTGAAATCGGTCAATTTAACAAGGCTAGATCGAGAAATATGGGTATGATGAAATTGGAGCAAGCAGTAAGAGATCTAGGGAAATTGGATGATATTGCGATTGTTTACAGTACCGACGGAAGTGATGCGGAGAAATTAGCAGGCACAGTCAAAGAATTACTGCCTGATAACAAAACTCCTTTCTTAAACAGAGTTGGCCCAGTTATTGGAACTCATGCGGGTCCAAATCTCGTTGCTATTGCAGCCGTTACATCAGATGCCTGAAAAATTTTAACGTAGACCTATCTACTGAAACATAAACTATTGTAGGATTAGCCTACTTCGGATATAAAGACCTACGCATCAAGCTCGATTAGGAGTAATTTATGACAACATCAGTAGAATGGAAAATAACCGGCGATTATTTTGAAAACTGTAATTGCGACTATGTTTGCCCATGCATCCTTACTAATATGGCTGCGGAACCCACCCATGATACTTGCAAGGCTGGATTAGCAATGTCCATTACTGATGGTCATTTCGGAGATTTGTCACTAACCGGAGTGAAATTCATGGTGATGATACTGACCGAAGGTCCAATGGGTGACGGTAATTGGACTGTTGGTTTGATAATTGATGAATCAGCCAGTGACCAGCAAGTAGAAGCAATAGGAGCCATTTGCTCTGGTGATGCTGGAGGACCGATGGAAGTCGCATCGGCATTGGTTGGGAATTTCGCAGGTATAGAAAGAGCAAAGATAACTGTGGACAGTACCAGTATGTCATTCACTGTGACCGCAGGAGAATTGGCTTCCATAGGTGCTGAAATGACTCCTTCTATGTTTGATGCGGAACAACCCTTATATATAGATAATGCAGGGCATCCCGCAAATACTAGGCTTGCCATGGGAACAGCTACAAATACCGCTTTTGATGTTTTCGGTATTACTTGGAATAGTAGTAGCGGCGGTAACAACGGACATATGGCACCATTTAGCTGGAATGGAACTGCCTAAACCTTAAAAATCATGGGTCAAGATTCTTCTTCTAACAGCCCCACTCGCGCGGCCGTTAAGAGGGATAGATTTATCATAATTGGTGGGATAGTGGTAATCACAATCCTCGCTTGGGTATGGCTTGCAAATATGTCTCTCGAGATGCCTTCAGGTCATATGATGAGCATGGCCTCAACAAACCCATGGGCATCAAGCGAACTGTATTCAATGCTAGTGATGTGGGTAATCATGATGGTCGGAATGATGTTGCCAAGCGCTACCCCGATGATATTAATTTACACCCATGCCGTCCAAAAAAAGAACGGTGCAGCAGATGCAAAAATGCTATCAGGGCTATTCATTACAGGATACCTCGTCATATGGGCATTTTTTAGTGTGGCTGCAACACTTTTACAGGCAGGACTACAAGATTTTAATCTAATATCTAAGATGCTCGAATCAAATAGTTATGCACTGGGTGGCGCCCTGTTCATAATGGCTGGACTCTACCAAATAACCCCTCTGAAGCGAGCATGCCTGAATGGATGCCGATCACCATTGAACTTCATACTTAATAATTGGAGAAGTGGCCCAAAAGGTGGGTTGATGATGGGATTGGAACATGGTCTACTTTGTTTAGGCTGTTGTTGGATGATGATGCTATTGCTATTTGCTGTTGGCGTCATGAACCTTTTTTGGGTAGCCTCACTGGCAGTACTTGTGCTGATAGAAAAAGCCTTTCCAAGAGGTGAGTGGGCCGCCAGAGTAGGCGGTATTTTTATGTTGTGTGCTGGAGTATATTTTTTGTCTCGTTTAGTTTGAACTCACCAAACCTTTTATGCGCAAATATAACTATCAAAATGCATAGACATGCTCATTACATGAGTGTTTTATGAAAAATTCATAATACCCTGAGGTTATACTGTTGGTTATTAAGTGATTAATGTTGTGAATCGTAGGAGGTCAATGCATGAGCCTTAGAGGAAAAGGAGCTATCGTTGGAATCGGTGAGGTGCCAACTCGCCGTATCTATGAAGGGAGAAGCATGTACGGACTATGTGCCGAAGCTGCTGGCTTGGCAATTGCGGATGCAGGTATCGCCAAAGACGATATTGACGGGTTGGTCACAGATGGAGTCGCACTCCCCCCTGCCGTGGCAGAATATCTCGACATCAAACCAAATTTCGCGACCGGGGTTTCCATGCAAGGCGCCAGTGGCGCCACCGCTACCATGGTAGCGACATCTGCTGTCAGTAGCGGCATATGCAACACCGTACTGGTAGTGATGGGAAATTCCCGTCAAGATGCCGAAAGAGCGGGCCGTCCATCAGGTCGTGGCGCTGCTGGTCCCAGCGTGCGCTCAGAGTGGGAAGAACCTCACGGCCTCGCTCCTGGAGCTAATACAGGATACGGCCTAATGTACCGAAGACACATACACGAATATGGCACCACCGAAGAACAATTAGCCAAAATGGCAGCCGACCAGAGATTCAACGCCTTAGAAAATGAGAATGCCGTTTTCAATGGGCAACCTATAAGCAAAGAAGATGTTCTAAATTCAAGATATATAAATGAGCCATTAAAATTACTTGAATCTGTCATGCCTTGCGATGGCGCCGCCGCTTTAATTATTACGACCCCAGAACGGGCAAAGACCATGAGAAACAAACCGGCATATGTGCTTGGCGTCGGACTAAAACAAGGTGAAGCAAATATTTGGCAAAGAGACAAATTCACGGAAACACCAGCAGTTGACTCTGTAAGAAGAGCTTTAGAAATGTCTGGATATACCCCTAGCGATATAGAATTTGCAGAATTTTATGACTGCTACACCATATTGGCTGCGATGTGCCTAGAAGATGCGGGATTGGTAGAAAAAGGGGAAATCGGCCCTTTTTATGAGGCAACAGACACCACATACAAAGGTGATTTCCCGATAAATACCGATGGAGGCCAGCTCTCAGGTGGACAACCCGGATTAGCGGGAGGATTTAGACACGTTATAGAGGGTGCAAGGCAAATAATGGGTAAAGCCGGGTCGCGGCAAGTGGAAAAAAGCGACCTATGCTTAGTTAATGGTTGAGGTGGCACAGCGAGCGAAATGTGCTCGCTAGTTCTCGGGTCTGAGAACACCCTTTAAATCGAAAATACCATTTTGAGGAGTTGAGATGACTTCAGCATACGACAAACCAATACCTATTCCTGCAAACTCAGATCTAACTAAACCTTTTTGGGAAGCTGCCAAACGTAAACAATTGATAATTCCTTATTGCAATTCATGCTCTAATTTATTTTTTTACCCAAGGGAAGTATGCCCAAACTGCTTTTCCAAAGATCTTACTTGGAGAGAAATGTCTGGCAAAGGCAGCGTGTATACATACACTCATGTTAGGCAGTCAGTACATCCATCATTTCAATCAGCCAATGGTCACATTTACGCGATCATAGAGCTGGCCGAGGGACCAAGGATGCCGTCAGGGATTGTAGGTTGTGAACCTGAAGAGGTATATGTCGATATGCCTGTATCCGTGGTTTTTGAAGACATAACTGAGGACTCAACTTTGGTCAAATTTCAAAAATCATAACCCAAAAAATATATGGAGCGGAAGACGGGATTCGAACCCGCGACCTTCTCCTTGGCAAGGAGATGCTCTACCACTGAGCCACTTCCGCTAGCAAATTCCGGGCTTAGGTCTCTCTGGGTCGAAAGATGTGCCGAGGGCCAGAATCGAACTGGCGACACCAGCATTTTCAGTGCTGTGCTCTACCGACTGAGCTACCTCGGCTCGCGCCAAGCCGAGAATACATCCTATTGCTGACGATTAACAGTGTCAAGGAATTCAAGGGACCTGCATTCCTAGAGTCACCGCCCCATTTAGGATTTGTAAAAGTGGGCGGTACCAAAACTAATTTAAATTTGCTGATCAATCGATGGTGTACAATTACCGCTCAATTACGAAGTGTGACCTTTTTAGTCGTGAAATGGCTATAATATACAGAGGAATTGTTTAAGGCCTGAAAGGTGAACTATTGGCTGATTTTGATGTGGTTTTTGATGTAGTTATTGTAGGAGCAGGCCCGGGAGGGTACGTAGCTGCTATTCGTGCGGCACAGTTGGGCTTGAACACAGCAATAGTAGAAAAAGATTCCGTCGGGGGTGTATGCCTCAATTGGGGATGTATACCCAGTAAGTCTCTTCTTAGAAACGCTGAAGTTTTAAACTTGGTTAATAATGCTGAGGAATTCGGCATTTCCTTCGACAATCTGACTTACGATTTTTCAAAGGCCATTAGTCGTAGCCGCGAGGTGGTGGGAAAGTTGACCTCAGGGGTGCAATATTTGCTGAACAAAAATGGAGTTACGTTAATTGAGGGTTCAGCGAGATTTTTAGGGGCCCACCAATTAGAAATTGTAGAAACAAATCAAACCATCGCCTCTGAAAACATAATCATTGCTACTGGGGCGAGACAAAGACATATTGAATCGATGCCGATTGACCATGAAGTAGTGATCAACAGTCGTGACGCCTTGTCAATGACACAAGTGCCGAGCAATATCACCATAATAGGTGCAGGCGCAACCGGGGCAGAATTTGCTCATATTTACAAGACCTACGGAGCAGAAGTAACCGTAGTAGAAATGCTGAATAGAATAATTCCCAATGAAGACCACGAAATAAGTGAAATACTTACAAAATCATTTCAGACTAGAGGCATAAATATAAGAACCGGAGTTTCCGTAACTTCCATAGAGGTCCTAAACGGAACAGCCGTGGTCAATATTCTAGAAAATGATACTGAAGAAATAATTTCCACCGACAAAGTGCTGGTTGCCGTTGGGGTACAGCCAAACACTGACGGGATAGGCTTGGAAGAAATCGGAGTAACCACAGAAAATGGGTTCGTCTCAGTCGGGGATAACATGGAAACCAATGTGACTGGTGTTTATGCAATTGGGGATGTAACTGGACAGATGTTGTTAGCCCATGTAGCTTCAGCCCAGGCAGTTACTGCGGTGGAATACATAGCTGGCTTAGATCCAGCACCAATTGATTATGGCCTAATTCCTAAAGCAATATATTGTGAGCCACAGGTTGCCAGTTTTGGTATAACCGAGGATCAAGCAATTAACGAAGGAATAGAATTTCAAGTAGGTAAATTCCCTTTTTCGGCCAGTGGAAAAGCAATCGCCTTAGGCCATACAGAGGGGATGGTGAAGCTGATCACGGACCCAGAAATCGGAGAGATTCTTGGTGCCCATATGATAGGGTCTGAAGTAACGGAGTTGCTTGCAGAACTATCCATGACTAACCTGCTAGAAGGTACAACGACAGAACTCGGCTGGTTAATACACCCTCATCCAACAATTTCGGAGACTTTAAAAGAAGCGGCACTGGATTCTACCGGTGAAGCCATCCACATATAAAGAAGAATAATCGTGGCAACTACCTTAAACATAGAAACACTTTCTAAAGAAGAGGCTTTAGAAATTTTCAGGCAGATGCTTCTAATAAGACGCTTTGAAGAAGAGGCAGAACGTCTGTACAGAAGGGGATTAATTCGAGGATTTCTTCATACTTATGTTGGTGAAGAAGCTATAGCGGTGGGCGCGATCCCTAATTTACGAGATGATGACTATGTTATCGGTCACTATAGAGACCACGGTCACGCACTAGCCAGAGGTGTGGATCCCAAAGCAGCAATGGCTGAATTATGTGGAAAAGCTGCAGGATGTAGCGGTGGGAAGGGTGGCTCTATGCATCTGTTCGATGTTGAAAAACACTTCATGGGCGGACACGCCATAGTGGGTGGTCAGCTTCCATTGGCCATAGGAATAGCTTTGGGTGTGAAATTGAAGGGGCTTGATAGTGTTGTAATGTGCTTTTTCGGAGATGGTGCTGTTAATGAAGGCGAATTCCACGAAGCAATGAACATGGCTTCTTTGTGGAAATTGCCAGTGGTTTTCATGCTGGAAAACAACCTTTATGGAATGGGTACTGATGTCAATCGGTCCAGAGCTGGTGGTGCCAGCATATATGGAGCAGCAGAGCCCTACATGATCCCAGCCGTCCAAATAGACGGTATGGACGTGATGGCTGTAAGAGAAACGGTCAGTGAAGGAATCGCCAAAGTTAGAGAAGGTACTGGACCTGTCTTTATAGAGGCTATGGCGTATAGGTTTCACGGCCATTCAATGGCCGATCCATCCAATTACCGCGATAATGAAGAGGTCCAAGAAAACAGATCTAGAGATCCAATCGATAAATTCAGACAAGATTGCCTCGAGGCAAATAAAATTGAACCCACCGAGGTGGAGCTCATTGCTGAGCAAGTAGACCTAGCCGTCCAAGAGGCAAGGGAGTTTGCTGAGCAGAGTCCAGAGCCGACTCCAGAAGACCTTTACACTCACATTTACGCAAAGCCAGAGGAAAACTAGAAATGGCGGAAATGCTATTGAGAGACGCAATGTCCAAGGCCTTGATGGAAGCACTCGATGAAGATGAGCGATGTTTTCTTATGGGAGAAGACATAGGAGCCTATGGAGGGGCATACGCAGTTACCCGGGGCTTTTTGGAGAAATACGGGGAAGAAAGGGTTAGAGATACTCCAATTTCAGAATCAGTATTTGTGGGGGCCGGGGTAGGTTCAGCAATGATTGGTATGAGACCAATCGTTGAAGTAATGACCATAAATTTCACCTTAGTGGCCATGGATCAAATAATAAACCACGCTGCTAAACTAAGTTATATGTCTAACGGTCAATTAACTGTCCCTTTAATTATAAGGACAGTAACCGGTGGTG
>CAYMZR010000008.1:0-37350 GCA_964394975.1 uncultured Dehalococcoidia bacterium
CATCAGTAAACCCCGAGTAGGAAGCAACACACCCAATTTTGTCATATTTGCACCAGTTTTTGTAAAAGTTTTTAAATGATACCCATATTTTCTAGGAATCCTTTTTCTATTTCTTCACATTTACGTAAATCCTCAGGAGTATCAAGATCTATGAGTAATCCTTCAGGTCGAATCGTTTCAAAAGGAATTCCACGATCTTTGGCATACTCATGGTGTCTTCTATAACTATCAATACCTAACAAAGGAATCAATTCAGTTTGGTTTGGAAAAAGAATGCAGTTGGTACCACCATCAGATTCCGAGGAAACTAAAACGGCAAAATTGCCATTATTAGAAAGTTCGATCACGGAGTCTATATCACGTGGAGTAAGAAATGGAAGGTCACCTGGCAAGTACACTGTTCCATTTCCCGTCTGGCTAATTTCAGCGATTCCAACTGAAACATCGCAATTCAAATCCCCTGAATTTGAATCAAGCCAATTGGCCCCCATCTGTTGGCAGACCTGAGCCACTTCCAACCCACCGCCAATTACGTATACAGCATCCACAGAAGACTCAGTGGACGCTTTCAACACCCTCCTCAAAAGGGCGATGGTTAATAATTTTCTGCTAGGTCCATCTAACACATCAATAAGTCTAGATTTACCTTCCGATGGAACTTTCATTGGTATAAGAATGGAGAATTGATCCACTTAGCTATGCACTTATATCTAGAATAAATTCAGCTAATTGTTTTTTTTCTTGATTAGTTTCCATAACCGTTTTAGTCACAAAAACCTCCATGCCTAGCGATTCTATGCTCTGTTTCATGGAAACATCTATCTCATCGATGATAAACGTGTCACAAAGACCAACATATTGACGAGCTACTCCTAAAGAGGATACATCGTGTCCAAGTTCCTGCAAAATTTTTGCTGCTGGGCCTTTAATAGCTTTACCTCCCACTATAGGACTGACAGCAACGGATTTTCCTTGATATGACTGAACTATCTCTCGAAATTCAGGCACCGCTAAAATCGGTGCAAGACTTAAAAAAGGATTGGAAGGACAAAATACTAGAAGGTCCATGTCTATTAAAGATTCTTTCGCATCCTTGGTGATTCGGCAATTTTGGAACCCCTCAAAATCTATAGATTTAACGACAGGTTCACATCTATTTTTCACAAAATATTCTTGAAATGACATGATTCCGTCATCTGTTTGGACCATGGTCCTTATGGGATCGTCAGTGGCTGGCAATAATCTGTGACGTACACCCAAAGCCTCTGTCAATTTCGCGCAAACCTCCGTCAATGTTTTCCCTTCATCCATCAATTGGGTACGGAAAAGGTGGGTGGCAAGGTCCAGATCACCCAGATTAAACCAAGTATCTGCACCATACTCCTTTAACTTTCCTAAAGTCCTAAATGACTCATTTTGAAGCCCCCACCCCATTTCCATATTTGATACTCCTGCTAAGGTATACATTACGGTATCAAGGTCAGGAGAGACATGTAATCCATAAAACCTATCATCGTCTGCCGTGTTTATTATCACCGTTAGGTCATTAGCACCTAATATTTGAGAAAACCCGAGAGCTAATTTTGCACCACCAACTCCGCCTGCTAGAGCAACTACCGATCTCATCAATTCCCATCTCCTATAGGTTCCATAATTTTCAATACTATTTATCTGACTTACACAATATAACCAACATGCTAAAATCCTTTCAATAACGGTGGATAAAAGCTCACTTCATTAGCTCTGGAGAACTCTCATTCGCATCTCCCAATTAAGTCTCCTTAATTTTCGAAACTACACGGATTTGGAACTGACGTTACCTTTGGGGACGACAATCATTCAAGCGGCAAACGGACACGGAAAAAGTAACCTATTAGAAGCCATCTATATGATGTCTATTGCCAAATCCACAAAAGTCACTACAGATAGGGAATTAATAAACAACCAGTCAGTTAGGGAACTTGAGCAAGCAAAATTAAGCTACTCGAAAATTGCCTGCGTCACTGAACATCTACAAGGTTCGGAAAATCTTGAAATTCATTACAGATGCCAGTCATCAGAAAACCTTCACGGGTTTACGGCTCAAAAGTTTATCAGAATCAACGGCACTCCTAAAAGATCTTCAGAATTAGTTGGTATTGTCAACGCTGTTCTATTTAGTGTAGGTGACCTCGACTTGATATATGGCAGTCCATCAACACGACGAAGGTACCTAGATATATTGCTTTCACAAATTGATCAAGAATACCTGAAATCGATACAACAATATCAAAAGACAAATACACAGAGAAACCACCTTTTAAAACTTATAAGAGAAAGTGCAGCGTCTAATGAAGAATTGAAATACTGGGATGAGCTTTTAGCAAAAAATGCGGTTCTCCTCACGAGAAAACGAAAAACAGCAATTAAAACCCTAGAGGAATCATCGTTGCCGTTTCATAGCTCCATGACTAGTAGCTCTGAAACATTGACCATGCACTACTTGAGTCCAGGCGATTTTTCCGAAGAAATCAGCATAGAAAACTTCATACATAAATTAGAAGAATCCAGAAAAAAAGACATAGCACAAGGATCTACAAACATAGGTCCTCATAGAGATGACCTGCTCTTTAAAATCAATGACATGGACGCTTCTAAATACGCTTCTAGAGGCCAATCAAGAACAGCGATTTTAGCTTTAAAGATGGCTGAATCTGAATTCTTATATCGTCACAGAAATACAAAACCAGTTCTTCTTCTAGACGATGTGATGTCCGAGTTGGACCAAAACCGCAGGGAGCAAATAGTAGATCACATGGAAGATCATGACCAAGTCATTGTTACTACTGCTGAACCAAGTAACATTCCAAATTCATTCACAAATGATTCGAATAGATTAGAAATAATAAATGGTTCCATAAAATTAATTTAGAATTAAACTAGTCAGCATGGAGATAAATAACCAGAAATCAATATTGGCTGCAGCGCAAACAATATTGAAATCAAACTACACGATAGCTTTAATTGGAGCCGGATTGTCTGTAGGAAGTGGAATACCGACCTTCAGAGGAGCAGGCGGACTTTGGACAAAATTAGGAGAGCCCTCCAACAACGGATACGAAATGTTTCTTAAAAATCCCATAGCATGGTGGGATCAAAATCTAAACTCGCAAATAGATCCTGAAAGAGCAAAATTTAGAAACGCTATCGTAAAAGCACAACCAAATCGTGGACATTTCGCTTTGGTCGAACTAGAACATATAGATATTTTGAAACACCAAATAACACAAAATATTGACAATCTACATTACGTAGCTGGTTCAAATAATGTTACTGAAATTCATGGCAATAGAACTAAACTAAGGTGCACTACGTGTGAATTAAGATGGGATCGTGAAGAATTCAACAGGATCTCGCCACTTTGGCAAGATATTTTGCCACCGAAATGCCCAACATGTTCAGGGATTGTAAAACCTGACACTGTTATGTTTGGTGAACCCATACCCTTATCAATTTTGAATAGCTGCGTATATGAAACCAATCTAGCTGATTGCATTTTGGTAATTGGTACTTCCGCGACAGTATACCCAGCCGCCAGTTTCCCACAAGAAGTATTGTCATCTGGAGGAAACATAATAGAAATTAACCCGGAAGAGACTTCTCTTTCTGAATTTGCAGCTAGTTCCGTGAAAGGGGCTACTGATAACTCTTTACCAAAATTGGTACAGGAAATAAAAAGACTTATTGCCCATGACAATATTTAATAAATCGACAATTCTGGCTGGAGGCGCTCATATCACTGCCATGCTCGCAGGGATTCTATTAATATTTTTTCCCCTGGTAAGTGACATAGATCAAATAACAAATTCGGGTAATTTCACTCAACAAAGTCAAGTGAATAAAACAATATTTGAAGCATTAGGTGCACAAGGTTTTTTCATAATAATATTGCCTTGGATACTATCAGGAATATGTCTTTTGTCTTCGGTCATGGCAAAGTCAACTAGTAGAAGTCAAAGGACACTGATTCTCAGATGGAAGTCCTATTCGTGGGCAATGTCAACCATATTCATAGTATTTATAATACTCAGCATATCTTCAGTAGGAAAATTCTATATTCCATCAGGTTTTCTTGCATTGGCATCCGCTTTCTACAATCGGTAGGGGAATAGATTGAAATACGACAAAATTGTTATTGGAGCGGGTTCAGCTGGTGCAGTGTTAGCTTCCCGTTTGTCAGAAAACCCAGATTGCTCCGTACTCTTATTAGAAGCAGGTCCAGATTACCCAAACTTTGAGGAATTACCTTGTGACCTAAAGCATGGATGGGGAACTGGTCCAGATATAGTTGTCGGGGGCATTCACGACTGGCAATTTACAGGTACCGCATCCAAATTATCAAAAGATATGCCCGTACCACGTGGAAAAGTCACGGGCGGTACTAGTGCTATTAATGGACAAGTTTTTCTAAGACCACTTCCAGAAGACTTTGAGAGGTGGGTAGCGTGGGGAAATGATAGATGGAGTTTTGAAGAATCCCTTCCCTACTTACGCAAAATTGAAACAGACCTCGATTACGCCGGTGATTTCCACGGGCAAGACGGACCGATTTTGGTTAAAAGACATCCTTTGGAATCCCTAACAGACGATCAGCAGGCATTCTATGAAGCTTGTCAATTTCATGGTTATCCTGAAAATGTGGATCATAATCTGCCTGATGCTACAGGTGTGGGACCATACCCTTTGAACAATCCAGATGGAATAAGATTCAGCACAGCTTTAGGTTATCTATCTCAAAGCAGACATCGTATAAATCTAACCATTAGGGCAAACTGTGTCACCCGAAAAATACTATTCGAAGGAGATATAGCAACGGGGGTAGAGGTAATAAGTGGTGAGGAAATCTTCCAAGTAGAAGCAAAAGAAATAATCCTATGTGCAGGTGCGATTGCGACACCTCAAATTCTGATGTTGTCTGGAATAGGGCCAAAGGAATCATTATCACAATACAATATAGATATAGTGAGTGATTTACCTGGAGTCGGGCAAAACCTTCGGGATCATCCTACAGTTCACACCACATGGGAACCTCACAGCACATTCAACAAACCAGAGCAAACGATAGGGCCTCAAAAAGTTGCTTTGCGATACACCTCTAAGGGCTCCAAATATCAAAACGACATGATAATGATAATGCGTTTCAGCCATGAAATAGGTGACGCAGGGGCACTTATGATTTCTGTTGGAATATATCTTGCCGAAAGTGCAGGAGAAATGTCTCTCCAGTCTAATGACATCAATACCCAGCCACTACTTAATTATAATTTATTAGACCAAGCATATGACCTACAGAGATTAAGGGATGGGGTCAGGATTGCAAACGAAATAGCAAAAGCTCCTAGCTTTAAAAACATGATTATTGGTAGGATATCTCCAACAGAAAAAGTAATAAAAAATAATGATCTGCTTGATAATTGGATGCTGGAAAACGTCCTTACAATGCATCACATTTCAGGTACCTGCAAAATGGGCCCAAACTCCGACACGCTGGCAGTTGTAAATCAATACGGCGTCGTATATGGAACGAAGTGCCTAAGAATCGCAGATGCCTCAATATTGCCAGATTGCCCTAGGGCTAATACAAACGTCGCGGCCATGTTGATTGGTGAGAGAATATCCGATTTCATCAAAGCCAATAATTAGATTCCAAATAAAAATCCCCTCACCGTAAATGGTTATATGACGAATACTGTTGGATCTTAAGAACGACTATTTCTTTCATTTTACCGATGCATGTATTCATAATTGACAGCAAATCATTGATATCTCGATCAACTGCCTCCGATAGACCGGAGATATATGCTTGTCTTAATTCAGTGTTCACATTAAATTTCGATACTCCAGCGAGTATCGATTGCGAAATCATTTCATCCGATAATCCTGAAGCTCCATGCAGCACCAAAGGCAGTTCAGTCGCTTCACGAATCTTGTAGAGCCTCTGAAAGTCCAATTTAGGTTCTGTTTCATATTTTCCGTGCACATTGCCAATGCAAATTGCCAGAGCATTGATCTTGGTTTTTGATACATAGTCATCGACCAATAAGGGATCTGTCAAAAGTGCTTCGTAATTCGAAATCGTCACACTATCTTCAGTCCCAGAAAGGCGCCCTAGTTCTCCTTCTACAAAGCCTCCCATATTTATTATTTCTTGAGCGCATAATCTGGTAAATTCGATATTTTCTTCATAGTCATACGTTGATCCATCTGGCATAAAAGAAGTAATGCCAGCTTCTATACCTTCACCAACAGCTTCGATACTATTGATGTGATCAAGATGAATAGAAATCGAGGCCGTAGATACGCGAGCTGCTTCCAATGCCATCGCAATAAGCGATTTGCTTCCCCTCTCAAGGGAAGCGGGATGCAGCTGAATAATTACTGGAACTCCTTCTTGTTCTGATCCCTCCACCACAGCTTTAACGCCCTCGAAGTTGTATACATTAAAAGCACCGATAGCAATATTTCGTGAATTGGCCAATTTCAAGATATCAGAGGAGGATGCAATCATTTAATACTCTATTTTCTCATCCTTAATATCACTTCTGAGATTGCCGTAGGCCCTCCTACATTACCGGGAAAAAGAATCAATTTAGATCCCGGGTATTTTGATTCAGATCCCATTTCTAATACCAAAACACCAGGAGAAATTTGACCAGGAACAGTAGCTCTCTTCATATTCAATGCATTTGCAATAATATTCGAAGACGTCATCCCACCTTTTGATATGAGATATCTGGGCTTGACTGAAATTCCAGAAACAACTGCTGTCATTGCATCAGTGATAATGGCTCCAATCTTCAAATACTCCTCAGGTGAAGAACCCGTTATGACTGCTCTACTTGTGTATATCACAGTGTCTTTAGATTCATTCAAAAGATTACTAGCTCTTTCAATCACACTACATATATGCTGTGTATCCTCTACCAGCACCTTGTCGACCTCCAACTCCAAACCGTACACATTTGGTAAATCTAGAAGGCTCCCTAATTGCGCTGTACTACCAGGTACATGAGATCCCACTACTATTAGTGCTCCACCCTTATCGCTATATCCCATTTCTTCTTTAGTCAGGATAGGTCTTTCCCTTTGCCCCAGGCGAGATCGCACAAAGGAAGCCGAAGAGCGTATCAAATAATTTTTGTCATATTTAGACTGAAGCCGCAAAATTGCCAAAGCAACTACGTCCAAATCTCTCATATCAGCCGAATTAACTATGCATATATCATTTCGGCCCACTCGCTTTAGTTTTTCTTCAACTACATCAGGACCACCAATTCTAATTTCATTTATAGAGACGGTTATTACATCTTCAGAGGAAACTCTACCTTCCGTTTTTTCTTCTATCCAGTCACAGAGATTAGAGGATTTATATCCAAATGCAGAGTCTTTAGCAAACGGGGTTTGGGCCACTGGAGCAAGCATGCTGCCGTCAGAAACATACTGAACATTGTCAATAGTGTAACGGCCTCCCTGAATAAAAAAGGGGATAAATATAATCCCATCGTGGGAATTTCCCATTCCTTCTGCTAGGGCATCGACTTCCGCTGGAAAATGTCCGCGAAGAGTTGAGTCAGATCTTGAAATTACCGATATCGGTATTTTTAAATGGTCAGCTAGCTGGCTGAATTCTATACCCAATTTTGTGTTTATTTTTACTGCTTGTTCCTCGGTTTTAGCTCTTGTATTTACTAACAAGAAGGTCGCCTCTTCCGGTTGATATCTTTCAGAAAGAAGAACATCGAGAGACCATTGAGTTAACAAAGCAGCATTGTGAACTGTTTGTGCACCAGTGGGATCATCATCCAAAACAAAAACCATCGATGGAGAAGCTTCCAAAATGGTCTCAATTTCGGGGATTAAATCATCCGGCCATAGGGGAGGCAAAGAATCTAGAGTTTCTTTTAAAGGCACCGAACGATACCGCATAAAATACCCCAACTAAACTCAGCGTACACTAGTCTCGAATTCAGGTTATCTTGATTATTAGATTTTCTATCCCATCAATCCCATTTAGGCCGGTTCAAACATAGGGAGAGCTATCTCTCCATCACCCTGTTCTTGCCAGACTACTTTTACTCTCATACCAATTTTTATGTCTGTAATAGGATTATCCACATTTACAATATTGGTCATCATTCTAAAGCCTTCATCTAGATCCACATAAGCGACAGAATATGGCCCTAAATCTTTAAAAGCAGGATGTCGACTTTGCATGACGACGCTGTATGTATAGACGACACCTTCTCCTTTTGAGATGTTCCATGTCGTCTCCAAGCTACCGCATGTGTCGCAGTGAGCTCTCGGATAAAAAATAACGTTGTCTGTACAATCAGGGTTATCACAGGTCTGATACACAAGATTTCTTTTCTTTGTTGCTTCCCAAAAAGGTTCTGTATCAGGCTCAGGAAATCTTGGCTGAGGTCTCAATGTCATCTTTAATTCTCCTAATCTATTAATCGGATGCGAGGATGGTCGGTGAAGTAGCATGTCTAGCACCCAACTGACCACCATTACCAACGGCTACTGCAAGTTTGGCATTCTCTACCTGAGAATTTGATTCTCCTCTCAATTGTCGAGTAGCTTCCAACAATAGAAAAATACCTCTTTCACCTGGATGATTTGACGAAAGACCTCCTCCGTCAGTATTGAGGGCAGGGCCTCCCTTTTGGTCAAATTTCAGTATCCCTTGACTTACATAATCCCCGCCTTCTCCCTTCTTGCAGAATCCCAAATCTTCGATCATGCACATCACAGTTATTGAGAAGGAATCGTATGCCATAAGAACATCCATTTCACTTGGAGATACTCCAGCATCTTCAAACGCCCTAGGCCCCGATTGTCCACCAGCACTAACGGTGATATCACCTCCATTTTCTCTATATTTGGTGGCTTCTGCTCCTCCAATTATCCATACAGGCGGTTTCTTGCAATTTCTAGCAACTTCTTTGGAAGCTATAACCACTGCCCCGCCTCCGTCTGAAACCATGCAACATTCGAGCAAATGTAAAGGCCATGCAATCATTCTTGAGTCCAGAACGTCTTGCGTTGTAATTTCATTAACCCCAACAAACTCTAGATCTGTCATTGCTTTAACAGCTTCTGGATTTCGCATTGCGTGATATCTAGTGGCCACAGAAATCTCAGCAAACTGTTCATTTGTAGTGCCGTATTGGTGCATATGGCGGGCCTTCACCATTCCGTATCCCGATATTAAAGTCATTCCCCACGGGTCTTCCATGTTGTTGAAAGGGGTGGGAGAGCCTTGACCGGTTGCTCCAGCTGTTCCAATTGCTCTCCTATCAGAATGAGCTGTAGAACCGTAGGTTAGTAAAGCAACACTCGCCTTCCCAGAAGCTATCATAGTAGCAGCGTGATGCGCTTGAAATTCATATGAAGTTCCGCCGACGCTAGTGTTATCAATTAACCTGGGATTTAAACCCAAGTATTCCGAAATCCCAAGCCCGCCGATATTCTGATGGGAGCCAGTGTCATACACCGCATCAACATCTTGCCATGAAAGGCCCGCATCCTCCAATGCCTTAGAAGCAGAAGCAGCCTTAATTTGCAAAGCGCTAACGCCTGGCGCAACTCTAAGAGGATATTCATGTATTCCAACAATTGCAGCTTCCCTAGTTTGTGCCATAAGTAATCCCTCAAGTAAATGCTATTAATAATCGCAGTGAAGTTAGCACATGCCTTCTAAGCAGTCAATCCAATATCCTTCACACGAATTTGTTGTTACAAATTTAATTGTCCGATACCCTCATATCATGCCTACGGAAATTCAAGAAAATGTATGTTCCGGCACAAAGTGCTGTAACCCTCTGCTCTCGCAGTTAGCTTCCTATTGCCAAAATTGTGGGACCTCCATAGGGAAACAAAATTTTTCCTTTTTAGACAACTCCTCAATTGGAAGAAACAATTGGTGGATTTGGGTGTTATTCACCATTATTTTTGTAGTTGTGTGGCAAATAATCGGATCACTTCCATTGGTTGGATTTTGCGGAATACTCAACATAGTAAAACTAGGAACCTATACTTGTGATCTCGAAACACTTGTAATCACTGGAAATTCAAAAGCTCCAAATTTTCTGATGATACATATTACTTTTGTGGTAGGAGCCGCAAGCTTCTATAGTTTCTTAAAATTTTTACACCGCAAGAATTTACTCCAAGTTTTAACTGAACGGATCCGTTTTGACTATAAGAGAAGCTTATTTGCCCTAATAGTGTTCTTTTTTTTGGGTGGAATCTCTCTAACAGCCAATCTAATGTCAGGCTCCTCCGATCTTAAAATTAGGGGCGATGTACCAGATTTATTCTTGATAACTTTAATAGCCTTAGTGCTTGTACCAATACAAGCGGGATTGGAAGAAGCCTTCTTCAGAGGGTATTTGATGCAAGGATTTTCCCTGTTAATCAAATCTCGGGTAGCAATATTGATTATCACATCCTCAATTTTTGCGTCACTGCACCTAATGAACCCAGAACCCTGGTCCTACGGTCTTTTACCATATCTTGTTTCCGTTTTCCTTGTTGGATTGTTTATGGGGCTAGTAACCCTATTCGATGGGGGAGTAGAGCTAGCTGTGGGAATACATATTGCCAATAATTTATGGGTCCACCTAGTGGTAGGCCTAGAAGAATCCGTCATACCCAGTTCATCTATTTTCATCGCGAATCAAGAAAAACTCGACATGGTTTCAATCGTTTTACCTTCACTAATACAATATGGAATCTTAACTGGAATATTTGCTCTTAAATACAAATGGTTTCAAAAACTCAAAGGATATCGGGTCCTTTAACCTATTGATAACCAGCCTAATCAAAACTATAGTTTTTCGGATGCTAATTGGATTAATAACGGACACTCATCTTCCTGGAAGAGTTAGGACCCTAAGTGAATTAGGTGATCTTCCCGGAGAATTTCTCTCAAAAATGGATTTAATTCTTCATGGAGGAGATTTGACTTCTCCTATCGTCCTTGACTGGTGCGAACAATATGCTCCAGTAATTTGCTCAACTGGTAATAATGATCCAATTCCTGATCCTAGGATGAAAGAGGTTCAAATCCTTGATCTTGAAGGTTGGACAATTGGGATGATTCATAGTCTTGAAGGTCAATTCAGGCCAATTAGGGATCTTCAGAAATTGTTTCCCAAACCGGTACAAATCATGATATCTGGCCACACTCATCAAGAACGTCTAGAGTACAGAGATGGTGTCCTGCTAATAAATTCAGGAAGTATTACATTCCCTCAACATAAAGAGTTGCGATTGGGAACCGTAGGAACATTAGAACTGCATCCAGGTAAAGCAAAGGTCGAAATATTTCCTTTGGGGGAGACCCCAGGTAGCCCAAATCCAGGAGTAACTCTTTCAATAGAGATATCAGACGGCGTTGTGACCCATAGTGAAGGTCCTGTTATGTTAAATAGCCAGTAACGGTAAGATTAAACTACAGCATATTTTTCAGGTGTAACTGACCCGTCGGAGTCAATTACGAAAAAATTAACTGTCGGAAGATCTTTATCTTCTAATGAAATCAACACATACCCAAAATCGACCCAGCCTGACTCCACCGCCATCCTGACATCAGTATCAGATGGAAAAGCAGGGCTATGGGTGTGTGAATGATAAAAATACATCAACTCCAAACCTCTATCATCGGCATCTTTCATAACTTCGAGTTGTTCTTTTGGATCCATAACATATCGAAATGGACTAGGAGTGGAATTTTTTACTCTGTACAGATGAGTCACTGCTTTACCTTGACCGGCCAATATTCCACAACATTCATTAGGATCATGGTCTCTGGCATGTTGAATCATTTCATCAATGTGTTTTTGCGATATCTGCTTCAACCTTTTCTCCTAAAAATCTTGAATGAGATCAAATCTTTAATCATCCGAATAATTCCAGCCGCACCAGTCGCTCGCCTTTTTTCTACGCAGCTAACGCAAGTGCAAGCCGGTGGGTGATCATAATGCCAGCTAGAGCGTCCCATAAATATATTTCCCTTTTTCTAGTTTTCCATTCTAATGGCCGCCCTTGGCGGTCCAGCTTGATCAAAATTATTTTGTCTCCAAGCCTCATAGGCAATTATCGAAGCGGCATTGGCTATATTTAAGCTTCTGTTTCCAGGTTTCATTGGAATAAGTAAGTGTCTTTCCGCAGGAATCGTATCTAGTACAGCTGGTGGAATACCTGAAGATTCTGGTCCAAATATGTATGAATCGTTACTTCCAAACACTATATCGCTGTAATATCTTCGCGATCGAGCAGAGGTAGCATAGCAAATTCTTTCTGGATATTTCTTAACATAGTCTTCCAAGTTTTCATGCTCTGTTACTACTGTCAAATCAGAATAATCCAAAGAGGCTCTCCTTAATTTTGCTTCTGTAAGTTCGAAGCCCAAAGGACGGATCAGGTGCAACTCAGCACCGACATTAGCGCAGAGTCGAATTATGTTGCCAGTGTTGTAGGGAATCTCAGGTCTATATAGGACAATATGCACAGCATTACCATTTATTTAACAATTTATTTCAATATTCTATTTCAGAGACTGCATAAGAGACCAACTATGACAAGCTCCACCCAATTGTGGCACAATGGACGTTACGCGTTAATGACAGGGTTAATTTTGTCTTGTGAACGAATCTCAGGAGGAAAAAATGGCGAACTACCTAGACGGTAAGGTTGCAATAGTCACTGGAGCTGGTAGAGGAATTGGGGCAGGTGTAGCAAAACAATTGGCCTCAGAAGGGGCCAAAGTCATTGTAAATGATATCGGTGCTGCATTAGACGGGGAGGGTAGTTCAAATACCCCAGCCGAACAAGTTGTTGAAGAAATAAAAGCTGCGGGAGGAGAAGCCACTCCAAATTACACTGATATATCGACAATGGAAGGCGGGGAGGCTATCGTCAAATCTGCTTTGGACAACTATGAAAAGTTAGACATCGTAGTTACCGTTGCTGGAATATTGAGAGATAGAATGATTTTCAATATGACAGAGGAAGAATGGGACGATGTCATTCGAGTGCATTTAAAAGGCACCTTCACAGTCTGTAAATATGCTTCGATCTTGTATCGGCAGCAAAGAAGTGGGCGAATAATAACGTTTGCTTCCGAGTCAGGCCTAATAGGAAATACAGGGCAAGGCAATTACGCAGCCGCCAAATCTGGAATTGCAGGTTTCACAAAAGTAGCTGCCAAAGACCTCGGCCGATATGGGGTTACAGCAAATTCTATTTGTCCTCGGGCAAACACCAGAATGACTCAATCCGTACCTGACTCTGCACGACAGTTGCGGGCTGACAGGCCGGAAGATAGAGAAGCTGCACCACCTACAACACAGATGGAGGCGGAAGATATAGCACCATTCGTAGCATATTTGGCATCTGATCAAGCATCTAGTATCAATGGTCAAACCTTCCTGGTTTATGGTGGGGCTATAACTAAGCTCTCCCTACCTCGAAGAGTTCGAACCATTTTCAAACAAGGAAGATGGGATGTAGAGGAACTAAGAGAACTAGCTCCACAGCATCTCACACAAGGCTTAGTCAACCCATCACCACCGCAAACACCTAAATAGTGTGCACGGATAAGATGGGTATTAAGAGAAAAAAAGTCAGGAGTAAGACAGATGGGAACTCTTCTTAAAGATAAAGTAGCAGTAGTCACAGGTTCAGGCCGTGGTATAGGGCGAGGCATAGCCTTATTACTCGCGAAAGAAGGTGCAAAGGTTGTGGTAAACGACCTCGGTGGTGCAGTTGATGGAAGTGGAGATTCTGCAGCGCCAGCTGATGAAGTTGTAAATGAAATTAAGGCGGGTGGAGGGGAAGCTGTGGCCAACTATGACTCTGTTTCCGAGATGGCCGGCGGGGAAAATATCGTCAAAACTGCCTTAGATAATTTCGGCCAACTAGATATCGTTGTAGCTGTGGCTGGAATCCTCAGGGACCGAATGCTTTTCAACATGACAGAGGAGGAATGGGATGCAGTTATTGCTGTTCACTTAAAGGGAACTTTCACAGTTGCTAAGGCAGCATCCATTCTATTCAGACAACAGCGCAGTGGAAGGATCATTAACTTTTCTTCCACGTCTGGTTTGTACGGGAACTCAGGCCAAGCCAATTATGGGGCAGCTAAAGACGGCATAGCAGGATTTACAAGGGCTATCGCTCGTGATTTAGGAAGATACGGTGTTACCGTTAACGCTATTTCCCCTGGAGCCAACTCAAGAATGACACAGACTGTACCCCAGTCGGCGAGAGATATTCGGGCTGCCAGTGGAATTCAAGCCAACTCAGCTGTAACTCCCCTCGAATTAAATAGAGAACCTGAAGACGTCGCCCCAATGGTCGCATGGTTAGCATCAGATGAGGCAAAAGGTGTAAATGGACATGTTTTCCATTGCCAAGGCGGCCAAATTTCCCTAATGAGTAATCCTACTGAAGAAAGAACATTGAGAAAAAATGGCAGATGGTCGGTTGAAGAAATCGATGCTATGTTCTCAGGTACCATCGGTATGGATATGGCCAATCCAGCTCCACCACAGGCTCCCAAGGAATAACTATCGAATAACAGCAAGATAGCTATCTCAAAATGGCCGTCATCCGATTAGCAAACCCAAAAACAGATGCTCGTCAGGTGGCGGCTATCTATTTTCCATATGTCGTAAATACTCCAATCACCTTTGAAACAGAACCCCCTGATGGTACTGAAATGTTGCGACGGATGAAAAAAATTTCCAAAATATACCCTTTTTTGGTCTGCGAACATTTAGGTGAAATAATGGGTTACGCCTATGGCAGTCAATTCCGAAACAGAAGTGCGTACGACTGGATAGTTGAAACAACTATTTATGTCAGAGAGGCAGCTCATGGCTTGGGAATTGGAAAAGCTCTCTATTCTTCCCTACTGGAATGTTTGAAATTGCAAGGGTTCACTTCTGCCTTTGGTGTTATTGCCTTACCAAATGATCCCAGTGTTTCTTTACACGAACATTTTGATTTTACCAAAGACTACTTAATGCTTAATGCCGGCTACAAAGACGGTCAATGGTATGACGTTGGGTTTTGGAGGGTAAATTTTAATAATCCGGACGAAGAAATGTCACCAGTATTGTCGGTTGTTGGAATGGAAAAAAGTGAAATTTTTATAAAGGCAATTGCTAGCGGCGAACAATTTCTCAACCTAGATTGACACTTATTTTGAAACAGCAATAATTTCAACGGTTTCAATTACATCGCCAGGTAGGTTGGCCGTTTCAGGATCCCGAGGTACGATATTATTCAATACCTCAATACCTTCTACTACTTTGCCAAACACTGAATGGCATGAAGCACTAGCACAGTCTTTTGGTGTCCCATCTTCATTTAATCCATCCAAAAATGGAGCCTCTCTGTATGTAATGAAGAATTGGCTACCGTTGGTTCCTTGTCCGTCCGGTAGAAGACCTGAATTAGCCATTGATAATACACCGGCCGAATCATGTCTCGCTTCAGGGTGAAATTCGTTTGCAATAAAATAACCAGGCCCTCCTCTCCCTGTACCCGAAGGATCACCTCCTTGAGCCATAAATCCAGGAATGACCCGATGGAAAGTAACCCAGTCGTAATAACCTTCTTCGGACAGAAAAATAAAATTATTTACCGTGATGGGAGCTTCCTCCTCCAATAAATCAATCTTTACTTCTCCACCTCCATATATTTTTATGATAGCCGAATAATCTTTATCGTCTTGCAATATAATTTCAGGAGCTGAATCCCAAACCATTGATTCAGGCGTGGATGGTAATTCCGGTTTAGACAATTCAACCTGTTTCCCAAAATCCCATGATGACATCTCAATATCCACCTCTATCGTTACCTCTTGGCCATCTGTGCCTTTAACTCTCGGGCCTCCTATCGCCATCCCGTTAATTAAAACTCTACCTACCTGATAGGTATCAGAGTCAACCCAAAGATCTAATTTCAACGTACCAGTCGAATCTTTTAATACAGGAAGCAATTGCCCCAAAATTTTTGATTCTAATTCCATAGCAATACGCTGAGAGGAGGTTCCTCCAGATTTCTCAATACCAATGAATTCCCCATCAACAGCATTTTTCCTCATCAAATCAATAATAGATATAGGATGCACAGGTTTCTGATCTTCCGGAAACTGAATCCAATATTTGGTATTTGGATATTTAGCAAATGTATCTTGATCAATAACTATCATTTCTATCATTTCTATCTGACCATTATCTTCAAATGATGTAAAACCTCTGTAATTACGAGAATTTTGAACATCCCCCTCCATCAGTAACGGCATGTCTTCCAAATAATCATCAAATGAGATTGTCATATTCATGTTAAGCATTGAATGACACGAATATCCTTGGTCCCACATCTCTTTCATTCTTGAAATAATTTCAAGAGATGATATTTGAACTTCATTTTGAATTTTTGCTATCTCATTCGAATTCACAGTTTTCATGGCAATGGGTGTTTGAGTGACGCTTAAGGGTGTTTGAGTGACGCTTGATATAGAAATAGGTGTTGGCGCCGATCCTTGAGTAGTTGTTTTAGCTTTCACAGTGGGTACTGCAGTCGCCACTGAGGTATTCTCAATTTCCAAAACTTCACCGGACTCAGGATTAGAGTCAGAACTGCAACCCACCATTAGGCACATCAATATATAGGCAAGAGACAAACACAATTTCTTCATAGGTATATAGCCAATTTCAAATTACAAAATAAATAAAAGTTCCCTACTACTATTTTACCGGTGATATAGAATAATTTGTGAAATGAAAATACAAAATCTCCAAGGAATAAGAATTGGTAGCAATAATTCAAAGCATAGTCGGTAACGGTCTAAGGGGCTATAGCGGCGATGGAGGCCCTGCACAAAACGCCACAATGGATAATCCTTTCCATGTAGATATTGATTCAAAAGGACAATATCTTTACATAGCAGACTGTTTTAATTTTATGGTTAGGCGCCTAGACCTAGAAACTGGAATCCTCGAATGTTTTGCCGGTGACGGTTCTCAAGGTCACAGTGGCGACGGCGGATATGCCACAGATGCATCAATAGATGAAATTTATGCAATACAGGTAGACAAAAGCGGAAACGTATATATATGCCAAAGATTCAATCCATGCATAAGATTGGTCAATAAAAGTTCTGGGAAAATCGCTACGGTTGCAGGAACAGGGGAAAAGGGTTCAGGAAAAGATGGAATATCGGCAACCGAATCACCGATGGTCGAGCCTAACGACTGCGCTTTAGATAACGACGGAAATCTATTAATAGCTGATGTACAAGATCAACGGGTGCGTAAATTTAATCCAGTAACCGGCATTATCACTACAATAGCTGGTAATGGAGAAAAAACCCACAGTGGAGATGGTGGTCCCGCTGAAAAAGCCGGGATTTTTGGTGCAAGAGCCGTGTGTACCGATAAATCGGGCAATATATATATTTGCGAGAGGGAAGGAAATACCATCAGAAAAATAGACTCTCAAGGGATCATACACACCATTGGCGGAACGGGAGAAAAAGGTTACCAAGGCGATGGGAAAGATGCTCGTAACGCCTTACTAAACGGGCCCAAGTCAATAAGATGTGACAATGAAGGAAATATATTGATAGTCGACACAGAAAACCATGCGATTCGAAAAATTAATTCAGAAAACAACGTTATAGACACTATCGCTGGAGGCATTCTGGGACCAGAGGGAGATGGTGGACCCGCAACTAAGGCAGGGTTAGCTCGACCTCATGGGGTTGTAACAGATTCATCTGGAAAATCATACATAGCCGACAGCGAAAATCATCGAATAAGAACAATTAATTAATTACAGGAGACTTATATGCTCGACTCCTTTTATGGCATGCATTGGATGTTGGCAACCCCATTTGACCAGAATGAAGAGGTTGACTATGACTCTATACCCAATTTGGTAAATAAAGCCATATCTTCCGGATGTACAGGTGTGGTTGGACTTGGAGTAATGGGCGAAGCCGCTCGTTTAACCGATAAGGAACGAACGAAAATTGCTGAGGCAATTATAAAATCTTCCGAAAATTTACCTGTAACTCTGGGTACCACAGCCAATGGAACGAAGGCAATGGTAGACAGAAGCAAGGAAGCAGAACAAATTGGTGCTGCTGCTGTAATGGTTTCTGCACCAGCAATGCCTAAATCCAATCTAGATGCCCTTTTTGGATACTATCACCAGTTAGCAGAACAATTAAGTATCCCTATCGTGATGCAAGACTACCCGCAAACATCAGGAGTAGAAATGCCTGTAGAATTTATCGTCAGGGTAGCCAATGAAATACCGAATGTGAAATATCTAAAACTTGAAGACCCACCGACTCCTACCAAAATAAGCGCGATTCGGAATAAAATTCAGGACAGAATGGGAATTTTCGGAGGTCTTGGCGGGGTGTTCCTCCTTGATGAACTACGAAGAGGCTCCATAGGTGCTATGACCGGATTCGCATACCCTGAAATATTGGTCCAAATTTGCAACGAGCACAAAAATGGTAAATCAGAAGTCGCTGAAAAATTATTCTACGACCATCTCCCTTTAATTCAATTTGAACAGCAGGACGGTATCGGGTTAGCCATCCGCAAGGCAGGCATTCATCACAGAGGATTGATAAGTCACCCTACAGTCAGACATCCAGCAGGCCAACTTGCAGAAACTACTTACAAAGAGCTCCTCGAGATGATAAAGAGGGTCGGTTTAAAATAATTTTACTCTTCTGACCCTATTGGATTAACAGTCACCCGATTCATTGGAACATCTCCAATGTTTCTAAACTGATGTTCAACATTCTCAGGAACATGAACGCAGTCTCCTTGCTTTATTGGATATTCTTCGCCGCCGAAAAATAACACTCCGGAGCCTTCTGTTATAAAAGCCTGATGTTCCCAAGGATGCGTATGAAAAGGGGAGGATTCACCAGGTGCATGCTGAACATAAAGCATCACATAATTTGGTACTCCGTCACTCTTACCTAAAATAGGATTCGAATGGTCTCTATAGTTTTTTATAACGGGCTTCATAATAATTCCTTCGTTCTTTGTTTTTTATCTCCTATAATAAATCCGTTTAAAAGCGTCGGCTTGCGGCATTCCTCTGCCTTTACCCCTTTCACCTCTCCATTCCAGCATCCGTTCCAATACCTCATCATAGGACTTGCCATCCATTTGAGATACATGCGCAGTCAAAGCTTTAATAGAAGTCTCCATATGATCACTTATGTCCACCCACAGATCAGGTTCAGGATGTCCCATTATCCATGCTTCTGCCACCTTGTGTGGCTCAAATCCCTCTTCGATTAATTCTGGAAAGGTCATATGATCTCTTGCTGTGGGAAATATAGCAGAAAGAGCAGTGTCACCGGCCGTCATGTGATCTGGATGGCCAGATCCAAATCCTCCATCCAACACTCTCATTGGGTATTGGCAGATGACTACATCCGGTTTTTGCCTTCGAATTTCCCTAGCAATATCTTTTCTTAAATCTAAGGTAGGCTGCAAATAACTGTCTGGGTGTCCCAAGAATGCAACATTTGATAAACCAAGTATTTCTCCTGCATTTCCCTGCTCTTCCCTTCTGATATCTGACAATTGCTTTTCAGTTATATTAGGATCACTACTACCCTTACTGCCGTCGGTACACAACACATAAGCCATATCCCACCCTTCAGCAATAAGCCGAGCTACGGTGCCTGAGCAACCGTATTCAGCATCATCCGCATGGGCAACCACGACAAGCCCTCTTTTATACTCTTCGGGCCAATCTATTGAATGAGCCAATGTCATCTCCTTTCTCTTGATGTAATTAAAATCCGCAAATCAGTCTATCAGAGGAATTACTCTAGGTTTAAGACAGAATCTGTCGCTGTTTGTATTAAATCCATTAGTGGCGAAGGAAATATTCCTCCGACAACCATGAAAATCAACAAAACTCCAAGAATACATTTACTCCCCACAGACACTGAAATTATTGATTCGTCCAGAACTTTTTCAATATATAAATACCTTGCCACTGTAAGGTAATAATAAAGCGATATTAAGCTGGCAACTATCGCAACCCCTACCATCAGCAAATATCCTTGAGATGCAACAGCATTAAAGAGGTAAAACTTACTAGTAAAACCAGCAAACACTGGCAACCCTGCAAGGGAAAATAGGGAACAAACCATGACTAATGCCACCATCGGCTGCCTAGATGAAAGTCCTGCAAGACCTTGAATATCATCCCGTCCACTAGTGTTATAGACAAGAATGAGACAGTAGAAAATGGCAAAATTTGTCACACCATACGCAATCATATGGAAAATCAATCCATTAGAAACCAGATGTGAGAAGTCAGTATTGAACATCCCTTCATCAGTAACCGCAACTAAAGCAGCCAGACCCATGAGTAAATATCCCGCATGCCCAATACTTGAATAAGCTAGCAATCGCTTCATGTTCTTTTGCACGAGTGCCAATAAATTTCCGCCTAACATAGTCAAAACTGCCAGTACCATTAAAATAGGCTGCCAATCATTGACTACAGGAAATATGCCAGTAGTGAAAAACCTTATGGCAAAAGCAACAATTGCAATTTTTGAACACACTGATAACCAAGCTGTTATCGGTATTGGGGCGCCTTCATAAACATCGGGGGCCCACATATGAAATGGTACTGCCCCCATCTTGAATGCTATACCGGCAAGAATCAACACTAATCCTAAAAGCATCCCAACTGAGATATCTTCCACAGAGCTAAGCAGAACTGCAATCTCATCCAACCTTGTGGTCCCTATCAAACCATATATTTGGCTCAGTCCGTAAAGAATCAAAGCCGACGAAAAAGCCCCTAAGAGAATAAACTTAACTCCAGCCTCATTAGAGCCTGGGTTATATCGATCATATGCAACTAGCACATACAAACCAAAGCTCAATATTTCTAAACTCACATACGCTGTAAGAAGCTCCCCTGAAGATGCTAAAGATATTGAGGCCAAAACTGTAAATATCAAGATCGCATAATATTCACCCGGATTTCCGATGTTAGACTCCACATAATCCCGTGACATAATTATGATAATCATTCCTATTACTAGAAAAAATATTCTAAAAAATCCGGCATATCCGTCTATGATCAACAATCCTTGATATAAATCACCTTGTTCGTATAAAAGCAGAGCTAATCCAATAACAAGAGCCATTCCCAACGAGGAGACCCAACTCAGTAGAAATTTCCTGTCGTCAGGAAGAAAAGAATCCAGCGTCAATACAAGAAATGCCAATCCTGTAAGAAAAAACTCCGGAAATATTAGATGAAAATTCATCCGGCACCCACTATCTGAAGCAAAATGGGCTTAACACCACTTTCAATCATCTTCACAAATGGGAATGGCAATATACCTACTAGTAAAATAAGTCCCACTAAAACACCTGCAGCAACCTTCTCTCTTAAAGTGGCATCTGAATAGTTTAATAAATCATCTTTAGCAGACCCAAAAAATACCTTGGACAATAATCTCAATATATATACGGCTGTAATAGCAGCTCCAATCACCGCCAAAGAACCCAAAATGACACCCCATACTTCATAGCTTTGAAATATACCTATAAATATCAATAACTCCGCAGCAAACCCACTAAGACCAGGTAATCCTAAAGAGGTCAAGCCAGCTATCGTGAAAAGAACTGCTACAACTCCCATCTTTTGGGCCAACCCAGTAAGAATCAAGGAGTCCCTAGTATGTGTGCGTTCGTAAATCATTCCCACTACTGCAAAAAACAATGCCGTCATTACTCCATGAGAAAACATCTGTAACACTGCCCCGTTCAGCCCCATGAGACTCAACGTTCCAAGACCCATCAGAACATATCCCATGTGACTTACTGAAGAATATCCAATCACATACTTCAAATCGGTCTGCCCCATAGCGGAAAGGGCCCCATAGATCACATTAACCGCCCCTAGTCCTATAAGAAGAGGCATCCAGATTTGAGCCCCTTCTGGTAGGAGTGTCATGCCGACTCTCATAATGCCGAACGCACCCAACTTCATCAGCACTCCAGCATGAACCATACTTACGGCCGTAGGTGCAGCAACATGCCCATCGGGTGACCAAGTATGAAAAGGCCATAATCCAGCGAGTATTCCAAATCCGATCATAAGCATCAAAAAGAAAGCACTTTGAAACTCGACGGAAAACTTATCAGGCATTACTGCCTGAACTTCATCTATATGAAAGCTGCCGACTCCAGACTGAACAAACATGGCGATGATAGCAACCCAAATGAGAACGCTTCCAGCTACGAGCACTAACGTGAGCTTCATAGCACTGTATTCTTTGGTTCTCTCAAAAGAGGAAAACTTACTGGTACTGCCCCATTTGGCTATAAGCAGATACATCGGTAAAACGGACAATTCGTAGAAGAAAAAGAAAAAGAAAAGATCATAGGTAATGAAAACACCAAATACTCCTGACAACAGCAAAAAGTACAAGATAAAGAAATCCTTGTTTTTTACATTGATGTTCCAAGAGACGAGAGTTCCTGTAAACATTACGATGCCTGTTAACAGAACCATAGTGGCTGCAACGCCATCTATTCCAACAGACATAGATATAGCCCTTTGCGAATCTACCCATGGTCCGGCTAACGATAGCCACTCATATTCATATACGAATTGTCTTCCACCTTCACTGAGATCAAAAAATATAAAGAAATAAATCGATATACCTAAAACGATAGTAGCGAAAATAATAGAAATCCAACGGACAAGATCAGGTCTATGACCTGGAACAAAAAGCAGTATCAGACAACCAAGGATTGGTAAGGCAACCAGCGTCGTTGGATTAGAAAAACTGAGAAATTCCATTAGTTACTAACCAATATCCACATGACGGCCATGAACAATATTCCTACACCCATGGCCGTTCCATAATTGTACAGTTTCCCCGTCTGGGTAAGCCTTGCCTTAAACGCGGAAAGAACGACAGAAACTCCGATACCATCAACCCCAGTATCATTAACAACAACCCGATCGAATATAGAAACAAATCGAGCAGTTGATAAGACCACTTTGTCTATTATCCATTGATAAAATTCGTCTATATAAAATTTCGAAAGAACTAACCTATATAAATACCCAAATTTCATAGCAACTAATTCGTGGGAGATTTTGGAATATCCATAACACATGAACCCAATTATCAGACCAGTCAAAGCCAAACCAAGAGAAAGTGGCGTTATCCAAGGTGAAATATGAAAATGATGATACGGATCAATAAAATTTCCAAATCCTTCAAACTCGCCTAAGGGCAATGGAAGTGCAAGCAGTCCTAATAGAACACCAAAAAGAGACAGCACTAGAAGTGGAAATGTCATAACAGGAGGAGATTCGTGAGAATTATTAGCTTCCTCACTTCTAGAGCGTCCCATAAAAATCACGCAAAACAAGCGAATCATGTATAGGGAGCTTAGAAAAACACCTGCCAAAGTGGCGAAAAGAAAAACAGGTCCTAACCCATCATTGATCGCAATCAACATTTCGTCTTTACTAAAAAAGCCGCTCAAAGGAATTATCCCCGCCAAAGACAGACAGCCAATTAAAAAGGTAGCCGAGGTCACAGACATTTTTCTGCTTAGCCCTCCCATCTTCCAACAATCGGTTTCACCATTCATTCCATGCATTACACTACCTGCACCCAGGAACAAAAGGGCCTTCGAAAACCCATGTACAACCAAATGAAACATTGCAGCGGCAAGTCCGCCCGCACCAAGAGTTAAAATCATCAATCCTAGATGACTAATTGTGGAATAAGCCAAAACTTTCTTTATGTCGGTCATCACCAAAGCTATGACCCCAGCAAATAAAAACGTAAACAGGCCAACCAGGGCGACAATCGTCAAAAAGCCAGGAACTATCTCCAACAGTGGCAGCATCCTAGCTATCAGATAAACACCTGCTACAACCATTGTGGCCGCATGGATTAGCGCCGATACAGGTGTCGGCCCCTCCATTGCATCTGGTAGCCAAACATGAAAAGGAAATTGCGCAGATTTTCCCATTGCGCCAAGAAATATCATTAGAGAAGACCACATTAAAGTAGATTCGGAAATGGCTCCATTCTGAGCTGCATGGATTATGGACGGTATGTGAAATGTACCAGTGGCCTTGAACAGTAAAATGATTCCGATAAGGAGACCAACATCCCCTAACCTTGTTGTTATGAAGGCCTTTTTCGCCGCCTCAGATGCGGCTCTTTTTTCAAACCAAAACCCTATCAACAGGTAAGACCCCAATCCTACCAGCTCCCAACAAAAGTAGAGAAACAGCAAATTATCAGCCAAAACCAAAGCCAGCATTGCCCCTGCAAACAACGCATGGACGGCAAAATACCAAGAGAGTCTAGGATCCCCAGACATGTATCCTATTGAATACACCTGAACAACTAGGGAGATGAAGGTTACCAATCCCAGCATTACAATAGAAATTTCGTCCACTGAAAATCCCCAAGTTAGGGACCAATCTCCAACAACCATCCAATCTATACTTGCTGTTGTCACACTAAAGTCAGCAAATATGAAATCAAGGAATATCAAACAAAATAAAATGAATCCAAGTAAAGCTGCAGTTACTGGTAAAAATATTCCCCTAAAAGGAAGTTTTTTTCCAAATAAACTGGTTAAACAAAAAGCTATAATTGCGGACCCAGGTATCACCCAGGCATATTCAGCACTCAATATCATCGTTCCGATACTAGCCTTTTAAGATATCTAATTCGTCTACATTGACGTTATTTTTGTTTCTGTAAAGCCGCAAAATAATAGCCATGGCTAATGCAAGCTCTGCGGCAGCTATCGTAATGATAAATATCACCAAAACTTGTCCTAGATTTTTATGGGCTGCCCCTAGACTTGAAAAAGCTGCATATCCAATCAAGTTGATATTAACTGCGTTAAGCATTAGCTCTATTGACATCAATATTAAAACAGCACTTTTCCTAGCCAACACGCCATATATTCCAATACAAAAAAGAATAGCCGCTAACAGTTGAAAGTAAATAAGTTCCATTACCTGTTTTCCTCATTATCTCTGCGTACTACCACGACCGCTCCTATGAGAGCGATAAGTAAAACCAACGAAGCGAGTTCAAAGGGAATAGCCCAATCGTCAAAAAGACTCAGGCCAAGCTCAGAAATATCAATACCGCTCATTTCGGTGATTGTTCGTCTGTTGGCCAAAATAGAAATGAGAAATAAAGCAAAAAAGCATATAGATATGATCAACGCTAATGGCCAATGTTTATTAGCAGACAGAAATTCGAAATCCTGAATCCTCGTTAACATGAGAGCAAAAAGAATAACAATGACTACAGCCCCTCCATATATCAAAAGCTGTACTAACGCCAGAAATTCAGCAAGTCCAATCAAAAATATACCAGCAGTACCTACCATCACCGCCAGCAATGACAAAGCAGCATAAACAATATTTCGTGCTGCTACTACCCCGATACCACCAGCTATAACAATAAATGCAGCAATTGCAAAAAAGAGAACAGTCATTCAGAAGATTCCTCTGACACTTTGGGAGGTTCAGGCACACCACTATTTTTTTGTGGTTGTCTGGGTGTCCATCCAACTTTATTCTGATATGTGCTGCCCATATCCAGTAATTGATTCAAATTAACCCTGTTGGCATTTCTTTGATATTTGCTCAATTCATATTCATGGGACATTTCAATAGCGTCGAAATTGCATACGTCAACACATATGCCACACAGAATACATCTCCCTAAATTTATTTCGAAGCTGTCAATTATTTTACGTCTTCTACTCAGGCTTTCTTCATGTTTAGGATTATCTTTCATTTGAGCCGACATACACTGGGTAGGGCACTCTCGAACGCATACCATGCAACCGGTACAATATGGCTCTTTTACGTCATAATCCCAAGTCAATGCCGGGAACCCCATATATCTGTCAGAAAGAGGTAAGCGTTTCTCGATGGCAGGGTATTCAGCTGTCACCGGCCGCCTCAGCGTGGTTTTGATGGTAACCAGAAGACCATTTACGAAACCAATCATGGGAGTTTGTAGTTTCACCTAACCTTCAGCTCCATTTGCAAGCTGGGCTCTTATATCATTTGCAGGAATAACCCTCACAGTATCCTGCTTGCCTTTAGCCAAAGAGCCCCTTCTAATGAAGTAAAAAGTAGCCACTATTAAAACCAAAGATATTATAGTTATGACCCATTCACCCAGGCCATAATAAAGTACTGATGCCGTTAGAAAAATGTTGAGGAATGAGGCCGGGACCAGTATTTTCCAACCGAAAGACATTAACTGATCTATTCTCAACCTCGGATAAGTACCACGGATCCAAAATATTACCCAGATTACCAAAGTTGTTTTCGCTAGAAACCAACTCAATGAAACAATCACTTGCAAAGTGCCCGTAAACGGCATTACTGGCGACTGCCATCCTCCCAAAAATAAAATGACCGTCAAAACAGCTACGGTGAATGTGTTCATATATTCAGCAAGGTAAAACACTGACCAATGGGCTCCACTGTATTCCACATATGGTCCCCCAACCACCTCTGACTCTGCGTGGTGAATATCGAAGGGTGTTCTACCTAATTCCGCCAGGCCAGCCGTTAAAAAAATAAACAATCCTAAAGGCTGTTTCAGGGCGAACGGCCAAGTACCTTGATCATCAACTATGTCCTTAAGGTTGAATGACTGAGCCAATATTGCTATCGATAAAATTGCCATTATGAATGGGATCTCATAACTTATCAGTTGGCCAGCCGCTCTCAAACCTCCTATCATCGCCCATTTATTAGCAGACCCCCAGCCAGCCATTAACAATCCCATAATAGATAGGACCGAAATAGCCGTTATATAAAACAACCCCATATCAAGGTTAGACAATACAATTTCCTGCGCCATCGGGATTGTCACCCAAATTAAAAACCCAGGAAGAAATACGGCCAGTGGAGCAATCCAAAAAATACGTTTATTCGCGGATGATGGGAGAATGTCTTCTTTGGTGAGCAATTTAAGAGCATCAGCAAAAGGCTGAAGAAAACCTTTAAATCCTACTCTGTTAGGCCCTTTCCTTTGCTGTATGCGTGCCAAAGCTTTTCGTTCAGCTAAAGTTAATATGAGAACTACAATAAGAATAAAACTTAAAAGTAAAAAGGCTTTTAGAAACAAAAAAATGATATCTGCCAAACTCATCGATCCACCTCTCCCATAATGATATCAAGGGATCCCAGCACCAAGACAGCATCTGCAATATATGTATCTTGCAACATAGACTCTAACGCTTGTAAATTGGCAAAAGAAGGCGGTCTTACTTTAACTCTATAGGGCTTATCTGAACCATCACTAACTATATAAACCCCTAAGTCACCTCGTGGGGATTCCGTACGAACAAATACATCTCCAGCCGGAGGTCTAACTATTCTTCTAACTTTCGCAGAAATCTCACCATCTGGAAATTCAGAAAGGGCTTGTTCTATTATTTTGATCGACTCTCTCATTTCTTCAACGCGAACAAAATATCTATCCCAACAATCTCCGACACTCCCCACCGGAATACCAAAGTCAAACCTATCATAAATAGAGTATGGATCTGTAACCCTCACATCTTCTACGACACCGGAAGCACGCAGCGCAGGTCCAGTTACGCCATAATCTAAGGCTTCCTCGCCGCCAATGATCCCAACCCCTTTTGTGCGGGCAAGAAACATTTCATTCTGGGATAACAAGCGATCACATTCTTCAACACCTTTTCTCAAATCATCTAACAATTTTTTTACGTTTTTTTCAAAATCATCTGGAACATCCTCTTTCACTCCACCAATCCGAATGTAATTGTGCATCATTCTCGCCCCAGTGACACTTTCAAAGAGTTCCTGAACTCTTTCCCTTTCACGAAAACCGTACAGCATCGGTGTAGTGGCACCAGCATCTAGACCATATACCCCATAAAACAGCATGTGACTTGCTATACGATTTAACTCACACAGTATGACTCTTATATATTCGGCCCTTTCAGGTATGACAATTTCCGTAAGCTTTTCCACAGCTAAGCAAAATGCCAATTCATTGTTCAAATTTCCAACGTAATCTAGGCGATCAAAAAGCGTGACAATCTGGTTGTATTGCTCGCTTTCGCATATTTTTTCTGACCCGCGATGCAGGTAACCAATATGAGGCTCAACCCTGACAATCCGTTCACCATCGACCCAAATAACAAGTCGAAAGACGCCATGGGTACTAGGATGCTGAGGCCCCATGTTGACCATAAGATCTATTGCATTTGAATGTTGACTAACCTGTTGATGTACCTGCATAGGAATTTTCCTTGCTATCACCATTCCTCATATTCGTGGAATGGAAAGCTTTTTCTCCCCGGGTAACCATCAAAGCCCTCATATAACAGTAGGGGAGTCAAATTTTCTCTGCCTTCAAACTGAATTCCAAACAAATCATGAGCTTCCCTCTCAAACCAGTCTGCCGATTTCCATATGTTGAAAACAGAGGGGACTACAGGGTTACTTGAGGGTAGTGATACTTTTATCGCTAATTTGTGATGATAATCAATGGACACTAAATGGTAAACAATCTCAAATATTTCCTCTTGCTCCTCATAGTCAACCACAGTGATGCAAGACAAATAATTGAATGAAAAATTTTCGTTGCCTTTAAGAAGTTCACAGACATCCGGTAGTCTTGCTGGCCCAACTCCTAAAACAATCATGTCTAAAGAAACAGAAACCTGAGTTTCAGAAAATTCAGCAACGGCTAACTTTAAGTTTTTTAAAAGTTCAGACCCTCTTTGATCTTGAAATTCTCTAGGTGCCGAAGTTGGGATTTCACCTTTTGAAGTAATGTTACTATGCCTCGCTATTATCGTTTGATGGCCCTTTATCATATGATCGCTTAGCGTCATTTTTGATTTTTTCCTGCAATTGCATAACTCCATAAATGAGCGCCTCTGGTCTTGGGGGACAACCTGGCACATAAACATCAACTGGTATCAAATGATCTACACCCATTACTACGGAGTAGGATTTGTAATACGGGCCTCCATTAGTTGCACAGCTTCCCATAGCGATAACCCATTTAGGCTCAGGCATTTGTTCATATAGAAGTTTTATTGGGTCCGCCATCTTTTTTACAACTGTCCCTGCAACAATCATTACATCAGCCTGACGAGGAGAAGGCCAAGTAACCACACCAAATCTATCCAAATCATGATGGGAAGCATGTGCACTTATCATTTCAATAGCACAGCACGCTAACCCAAAAGACAAAGTCCAAAGTGAAGATTTCCTTGCCAAAGCAAACAGTTCGTCTGATTTTGCAGTTAATGCATTAGGTAAGACCCTATTGAAGACGCTATCAGCTGGATTATTTCCTTTCCCCGGTTCATAACCATCCCCAAGAGGTTTCTCAAGTCCAGCAAACCCTTCTAGCCGGGGAATCTGAATATTAGAATTTTCATCTACCTCCATTGCAAAACCCCCTTCCGCCAAGCATAGGCCAACCCAAATAAAAGAATAGCAATAAAAATCAACATTTCATAAAAGACTGCCGGAGGTGCAGATAGAAATACGAGTGCCCACGGAAACAGAAAAACCGCTTCCACATCAAATATGACAAAAAGTATCGCAAAAACATAGTAGCGAATTTGAATTTGAGACCATTGATACGGAGACGCGGGTATTCCACATTCATACGGCGTGTTTTTCAGATCTGAGTACCTTTTAGGAGCCAACACCTTTGATGCAACAAACATCAATAGAACTGCAAGAGCCCCCACAAAAGCAACAATCAATACTGCTGTCCAATTAGTCACATATGATTCAGTCACAAGACCACCCAAGAAAATTCTGTAATAATGGGGTGATAAAAACAAGGCAATTTTAGCATATTCGGGCATACCACCCTAGCAAATTTTGTTCACCGGAGAAAAAATATGTCGATTACCCTAGACTGGCTTGGATGTGCTACTTTTCGCTTGCAGATAGACGATCTGACAATCATGTTGGATACCTACGTCGACAAAGTTTCTGCAGCTCCGAAAGTAGGTATTACAACCTCTGAAATAAAAGAAGCGGACTTTATTTTCATTGGGCACAGCCATTTCGATCATATTGGTGGAGCCGATGTAATAGCCAAAAATACAGGGGCTCAAGTCATTGGTTCAAATGAAAGTGTGAGAATCCTGATAAATGCAGGTGTCGCCGAAAACCAACTTCGAAGAGCTCAAGGAGGTGAAAGGTATCGCTTAAACGAAAATGTGACTGTTCGTGTTTTTCCAAGCCTGCATTCATGTATTTGGATACCTAATACCTTCCAACCACAAACCGATGCTATCCAAACAGGGCATCTAAACCTAACAGAAGACGAACGATGGGGTTGTCGGGTCCCAGATCAATTACCAGAAGGAACAGATCCGAATCTGATTCAAGAAATTGAAAGACATCGACAAGAGACTCTGGGTTCTAGGGAGATTGGTGGTGCTTTATGTTATCTATTTGAAACTCCACGGGGATCTATTTTCTTTCAAGACACCTCTGGGTGCTGGACAGGGGTGATCTCAGATTTAAGAGCAGATGTTGCCATACTGGCCATGGCCGGCAGACCAAACATTGACGGTGAACCTATTCAAGGGTCCCTAACAGACTATATAGGTCTTATGGCAAGTATGTTAAAACCCAAAGAGATCATTCTTGGACATCATGACGACTGGATGCCTCCTAGAACAAAAGATGATTCAAATTCTAAATCTCTAAACCCTGTCATTAGCAGGTTAGATCTCGTTCGGCCAGGTACTAAATTTCATCAATCAAAGTATATGGACGGTACAGAGATTTTGATTTAGAGATATGCTGCTTGAAAACCTGTTCAACCGGGCTTACACATCCAGTAGACTCACACATCCAGATTCATAGATCAGTTTAAGGTTGTAAAAAACAGGAATATTATTTTATATATCTAAATAAAATAATAAAAATACTTGTTTTTTTTTTCATGAAAATTTAGACTTATAATGTCATATTTTTTAAATCAGTTTTGACGTATAAATTAGTAGCGGTGAGGTAAAAGATAATATAGTTGAATAAGACCGAGTCTGGACTAATCACTGGGCCCGTCATAGGTGAACAAGATGAAGCAAATTCATCCAACCATGCCGCTCTTACATCCATAAATTCACCAATTGATCCGAATCTTCCTTCCACTCTAACGCGTTCGGAAAAACTTCGTAAGAAAATTCCAAAACCTAGGCCAATTCGTGGAAAGCTGCACACGTTCGATGCTTTTCACTCTCGCAATTACCGCTTCCTATGGCTCACTACCGCCATTTTCAGCAGTGGATTTTGGCTTCAGCAAGTTGTTGTAGGATGGTTGGCATATGAAATCACGGGATCTCCTTTACTAACAAGTATTGCACTAGGATTGGATGCATTGCCCGTTTTGGTAGGAGCTCCTTTCGGGGGGCTTATAAGCGACAAATACGACAAAAAAGTTCTGCTTTTTATTATATACGCCTATCAGGCAGTATTAATGCTTGGATACTCGGCCGTCATAGCCACTGGGCATGCTAATATTTGGAACTTATTTATATTCGTTTTCCTAATGGGAATTTCGTGGGTAATAAATGATCCAGCACGGATGTCGCTACTGGCTATCATCGTTCCAAAAAGAAACTTAATAAATGCTTTTGCATTAAATTCGATGGCTTTCAGCGTGATGAGATTAATCGTACCGGCAGCTGGAGGTTTTGCTCTAGCTATTTTTGGGCCAGGTCCATTGTTTATCGTCGAAGCTGTCCTTATGTTTTCTGCAGCTCTCACAATTATGATGATTCGACTCGATAAAGACTCCTCCGTTGATAATTCCGACAGATCAGCAGAACAATTGCTACAAGATTTAAAGTCTGGAATTGGGTACGTCTGTAACCAAAAAACCATAGTCGGATTGACTTGCATGACCGTAATCATGGTTATCCTGATCATGCCATTTGTACACGGCCTCATGCCTGTTTATGCAGCTGAAGTTTTCAAGGTTGGTCCGGAAGGGTTAGGTTTGCTCCTTTCAGCCGCAGGGCTTGGGTCGCTGATAGGCACAATAATACTTGCCTCGTTCACTCAAATAACACGGCCAGGAAAGGTGCTTTTTGTAATGCTAGGCCTTTTAGGGGCTTTAATGGCCGCGCTAGCCATAAACAATATATACCACGTTGCTATGGTGGTAGTCATGCTTTTGTCTGGTTCTATGATGTCTTATTTCTCCATCTCTGGGGCTACAGTTCAAGGAATTGTCCCCGACAAATTGAGGGGGCGCGTTACTGGTATATATATGATGGCTTGGGGATTGGTTCCTGTGGGAAGCTTGCTCGCCGGTTCCATAGCGAACATAGCAGGCCCTCAATTATCAACATTGTTCGGCTCGGCCTTAATATTTGTCTGCCTCATAGCCGCCACTTATTTATTCAAAGATGTCTGGAAATATCGCCTAGAAACTGAACCCAAAGAGTAAAAGTCTGTGGCTTCACCCTAAGCATCAAATTCTAATGTATGATGGCGCCTGTCATAGATACGGCAACGATCTTTAATGTCAGGAGAATATATATGGTCAGCACCTTAGCCTCTAATGCCAGTTTTACCAAAAGTGAGGCCCAATCAGGAAACGGTATGGTGGCAACTAAAGACCGTTTATCAACCGAGGCGGGACTAGAAATGCTTAAGATGGGAGGAAACGCTGTCGACGCAGGAGTTGCGGCATGCCTCGCTGTAGGGGTAGTAGAACCTGAATCAAGTGGAATAGGTGGAGGCGGATACATGACCTTCCAGGTTGGTAATGAAGGTGGAGTAATCGGATTCCCAATGAAGGGCCCTCTTTCAGGTAAACCTAATTTATATGAACTTACCGGAGAAGCGTCCGTGGGAAGTTTTGGATGGGCAGGTGTCAAGAATGACGAAAATATCCATGGATATAAATCGATCGCTGTTCCTGGCTGTGTTGCTGGTTTACTTGAAGCGCATTCACGATTCGGGAAACTACCTCTAGCTGAAGTTGTTGCGCCTGCTATTGCTATAGCGCGTGACGGCTTCCACCCTGAATGGTTTACTTTGTATAAATTTGGAAGTCTTTCAAGCATGCTTCTACGATATTCTGAATTAGGAAATACTTTTATGCCAGAAGGCTCTCTGCCATATGGTGGAATCGATGGCCCTTATGTTTTAAAACAGCCGAACCTAGCAAATGCGTTAGAATCCATCGCAAAAGACGGCGTAGACGGATTTTATAGAGGTGAGCTAACAGAGGCCCTGGTTGCCGATATACAAAACAACGGTGGCTTTCTTACAATGGAAGATTTTGATCAATATAAGCCTTTTTATTGGGATCGCGGACTTGAATTCAAATATCATGGGAAAACTGTAAGAGTACCGCGGTATGCTTGCGCCGGTATTACCAGTGCAATGACACTTAAAATCCTAGATGGATTCGATATTTCGAAGGCAGGGCATAACACCATAGAGATGCTACACCTCTACATAAGTGCCGCAAGAATGGCATATGCTGACAGGTTTGAATATGTGGCCGATCCAGAGTTCGCCGACGTGCCATGGAATGGTTTAGTTTCTGATGATTACACTCGAAAAAGGCAACGGGAAATAAAAGAACAAGTGCCCGAATCCTTCCTTCCTGGAAATCCTTGGATTGAAGAAGGTAGAGAACCAGAATTTGTGCTAGAAAGCAGCAAGCCCCGACCTGATAATGGAACAACCCATCTCGCCGTTATCGACGGTGAAGGCAACGCCGTCTCAATTACCAACACAATAATGTCGGGATTTGGATCGGGAATCATTCCCAAAGGAACCGGTATTGTTATGAATAATGGAATGATGTGGTATGACCCCACACCAAACCGAGTCAACTCAATAGCTCCAGGGAAATATCCATTAAACAACATGACTCCTGCTCTTGTTTTAGGAAAAGATGGCGTGGAAATTGCCGTTGGAGCCTCCGGTGGAAGACGAATAACAAACTGTGTCACATCATTAATAGTCAAAATGGTCGACTTCAGCATGAATCCTCAAGCCGCCATTGAAGCCCCTAGGGTAGACTGCAGCTCTCCCACAACTGATGTAGGACCGGAGTTAGACCCACAGGTAGTCGCAGGTTTGGAAGCTAAAGGCCATAGCGTCAGGGTACTAGGTGAAGGTTTCACTCAAACCGGATTTGCCAAGTTCGCAAGCCCAGTTGCTATAACTAAAAATGGTGGTGAATTCAGAGGAGGAGTCGACACATTCCACGCAGCACATGCAGAAGGTATCTCGTAGAATCAGTTGCTTTTTAGAGAGTCGCTTTTAACCTCTCTACATCAATGTTAAGAGAAATTAGGCCTTTAAACTTAGAAAGTTTTTCTTTGTGATCAAATTCAGCATGTTCCTGAAGTGATCCAATCTTATCCATCGTATCTAATGTGTCTAAGTTAACGATGATGATGGAAACTTCCTCTTCTTCAGCCTCATATCTAACATATTCTATGGGTTCAAAGCCTCCAGTCATTATGAAACATTCCATATTCGTGTCCAACGCTGACATCTGAACATCAGGGCGATCTCCACGAACCACAACTGCTTTTTTGTCCTGTTTACTAAATATGTGCTCTCCTGGATCCATCCCAAAGCCGCCGACCATGTACCCTTCAACTAAATCCTCTCCGTACTCTTCGCCTGCAAAAAAAGTACCTTCTAAATTTTCGCAAATCTGTCTGACTGTTAGACTCAGCAAAGTTCTATCTTCTGGTATTGATCCCAACACAGTAATTCCCGATTCTTCCAATCTAGGAATTACCGTCTCACAAGCCTCAGTTCCTTTGTACATAGTTAAGAAATTGAGCACTGCCCCTATTAGATTTTCACCAAAGGCGGTGATAAATGGAATCGAATCAACTACGCCGTTGTATTTACTCACATAGATTACTTTTGCATCGATAGATTTAACCAGTTCAACATGCTCGGTTACTGATAAGCTGTTGGAAGCCTCTAGTATAAGAGTATCCACTCCATTTTCCATCAATTTAATTTTTGCAGCAGCATCGTCATTTAGATCGATAGATCCATTGGAAAAGCTATTTAAAGATGAATCCAAAACCGAAGAGTAATTATTGTGATCTGACCTTTCGTCATCAGTAAAAATTGGTTTGGACACCCTAACTTCATATCCAATATCAGTCAGGAGTGAGGCTAAAGAAGCACATAGAGCCGTTTTCCCTGCTCCATCATTATCTGAGACAACGTAAAGAATACCCATTTGACGCACCTACCATAGATTGAAAGCAACCAATCTATCTAGTAATTTTTGAATGCGCAGCTAAAAATTATTAACGTCTGGTTCGTCGCCTTCGAAGCCTGCGAATACTTCGCTGCCTATCTAGGCGTGACTGCTCTCCCTTCGAACGGAAGAACCTTCTGTTCCTTAGCTCTCGCAGGATTCCCGACCTCTGCATTTGGGTCTGGAACCGTTTAAGAAGTACTTCATCCTCTTCGCCTTCGCGAAGGGTTACATATGCCAAGTTTTTCTCCTAGTTCCCAATTTTCAGCCAAATAAAAACGCGCGCCATAGGGCAACGCAGGTGGAAATTGTAACACACTAGGCAGCTTTATTTTGATGACGAAAACATTAAAATTGAACTGTGCTGTTGCTACAATCCCCTGAAAAGACCTAACATTCTTCTTGGATTCTATTTTTACCAATAAACATGTATATAACCGCAATTTCGTAAGGTTTTCGGAGTTTTAATGGCTGGACCTATTAATGAGTTCACACAAGTAACAAAATTTATCCCTGAAACTTTTGGGGACCCAGGCATGCGAACTTTTCGAATAAACGTTGACAGTGCCAGTAGTACAGCCACAATTTGGTTGGAGAAGGAGCAGTTGGCAGAATTATCCGTAGCTATGCTCCAGCTGGCTAAGGAGACACCAGAAAACAATGAAGGTACGGAACCACCCATTGAATTAGAAACAGCTGGTTTAACAAATTTGGATTTTAAAGCGGGTCGGCTTGCCTTCGGACACAACCCAGAGACAAATATGTTCATAATTGACGCGCATGATCCTGGAGATGATTCCGAAGAACCTACAGTAAGATTGTGGTTAACACGAGGCATGATTAGTGATTTCGGTAAAGATGGTCTAGAGATAGTTGCTTCGGGAAGACCTATATGTCCTCTATGCGAAAAGCCAATTAATCATGATGGGCACTACTGCGTTCGAAGAAATGGTCATGCAAGAATATATCCGGGTGAACTCTAAAACTGGCTTTTAGGTTTAAAACCAATGCAATCTCAATACTTGAATGACCCTAGAAAAAAATTTCCTCTTCCTGAAGAAGAAATACTCGATTTAGATCCTTCGGAGGCCTTAATACACTTGGAAAATGGTGACATCATTGGAGGGCATACTATGCCCTGGGGTTCGAATTACACCTTCTTACTTTGGATCACGGCTGGAGAAAATCAATGTGTAAGGGCTATTTACAAACCAAGAGACGGTGAGAAACCATTACGTGATTTTCCTTCAGGCACTCTGTACAAAAGAGAACAAGCCGCATACGAATTAAGCAAACTCCTGAATTGGCCTAATATTCCTTTGACTATAGTAAGAGATGGACCATATGGTGTCGGGTCAATGCAACTCTACCTGGATTGTGATCCCCGTATTACATATTTTGATATGAGGGATACCGACCCAGACGACCTTTTTCCTCTAGCAGTGTTTGATTTGTTAGTAAATAATGCCGATAGAAAAGCCGGACATTGTTTGTTGGATGCCACAGATAACATATGGTCTATCGACCATGGCCTGACTTTCCATTCTTCCTTCAAGATGCGAACAGTAATGCTGGAATACTGTGGCCGGGAAATACCTGAACATCTTGTGACTGACATGAAGAATTTATCCAACGTATTTATCGAAAAAAGCAAAATCTTAGAAACATTGATTAACCCGGAAGAAATACAAGCATTGCAAAACAGATTGGCTGAAATCATTGAAACTCCTATAATGCCTATTCTTGATCCTAATGTGAACATACCATGGCCCTTGGTGTAATCTAGGCCAAACCCGTTCATACCATTTTTTGGGTTGAATATATGGATCAAGTTGCTGATAACTTCCACTGGGCACTAAAATACCTAAAGTCATTTTTTATAAAGGGAGGGTTGGCAGAGTGGACGAATGCACCAGTCTTGA
>CAYMZR010000009.1:0-33555 GCA_964394975.1 uncultured Dehalococcoidia bacterium
AATCGCCCCTGGTGCAATAACTGTCAATCCGGAAATGACAGACACATCATTCAAATTGGGGGATGTGAGTATAGATATTCCAGTCCTAGGATCGGCAATGGACGCTGTTGCAAACCCAAGCTTCATAGGCAAAATGCATGAGCAGGGTGCGCTTAGTGTAATGAATCTAGAAGGGGTACAAACCCGCTATGAGGATCCCGAATCGGTTCTTCTAGAGGTGGTGGAAGCTGGCAATGATATGGTCACTACCGTAATGCAGAAGATATATTCAGCTCCGATTAAAGAAGACCTGATAGGAAAAAGAGTTGAAGAGATTAAATCGACAGGCTCAAAATGTGCCGTATCATTAACTCCTGCAGTCACCAAGGCCTTCGCTCCGCTCGCGGTAGAGGCTGGAGCCGATATGATCGTCGTACAATCTACTGTGACTACTGCTCGACATTCTTCAAATAGTATTAGAGGCCTTCAATTTCCGGAATTACTTGAAATGATTAAGGTGCCGATTGTAGTTGGCAACTGTGTCGGCTATGAAGTGGCCACCGAAATAATGGAAACCGGCATACACGGTGTTCTAGTCGGAGTTGGACCTGGAGCCGCCTGTACTACGAGAGAAGTGACTGGAGTGGGAATACCACAGGTCACAGCAACTATGGATTGTGCACAGGCTAGAGATGATTTTTTCCAACGAACCGGAAAATATGTCCCGATAATAACAGATGGCGGTATTAGAACTGGTGGTGAGCTTTGCAAAGCAATCGCCAGTGGTGCGGACGCCGTCATGATCGGTACTCCCCTAGCACAATCGGAGGAAGCTCCAGGAAAAGGTTTCAATTGGGGGATGGCCAGTCCTCACCCGGCTCTTCCGAGAGGTACTAGGGTCAATGTAGGAGTAAAGGGAACTTTGAAGGAACTGTTCTATGGGCCTTCATCTGTTTCCAATGGAACCCAAAATTTGATAGGGGCTCTCAAGGTATGTATGGGGATGGTTGGTGCACGAAACATCAAAGATATGCATTCAGCAGAAGTGGTGGTGGCACCCTCCATAAAAACAGAAGGAAAACATTACCAACTGGGACTAGAATAATCCAATTAGATGTTCTTCCGGCTAAATCACTTTTTCAATAAACCTAGTCTTATTAGGATGTATTCAGTTCAATCAAGACAGCTCTGTCGTCATTATTTAGGTCTCTCAAAACAGTCACATCCCCAAGCGGGAAATAACTTTTGGAAATCTTAGCTGCTTCAGCCCCCTGATCAGAATCAATTTCAAACAGTATGACACTTGTACTGGCCATTTTATCTCTGGCCTGAGATAGCAATTCTTTTATAAGTGTCAACCCATCTTCTCCTCCGTCCAAAGCCATGAGTGGCTCCTTAAGGACCTCATGCTGTAAGAAGCCCAATCGATCTTTTCTAATATAAGGGGGATTGCTAACCAATATATCAATATTATCTGTTACCGGATCAAGTAGATTACCTAGTCTAAGTTTTACCCTAGAATACATACCGTGGGTACGCCGATTTTCATCAGCGATTTCCAGTGCAGATTTACTCAGGTCAACGGCAATAACATTTGAGTTCGGTATGTTCACAGCCAAGGAAACTGCTATTGCACCACTACCTGTCCCAACATCAACTATAGTTATTTCATTTTTCTTCAACAATTTGGATTTGGTAATGACAGTATCAACCAAAAGTTCTGTTTCTGGCCTCGGAATAAGTACATTTTCTGAAATCTCAAATATAAGACCATAAAATTCTTTGGTCCCTGTGATATATGCAAGGGGTTCTCTTTGGATCCTTCTTTTGACCAATGAAGCAATGTTATTGACACTGTCTTCTGAAAGATTTTCTTCCAACTCTCTAAACATCGTAGCCCTATCAATTTTTAGAACATGCCTAAGCAAAACTTCCGCCTCTAATTTGGCATCAGGTGAACCAGTTTTCATGAGTTCTTGACTAGTAATGTTCAGTGTTTCCTTAACGTTCATATGTTGGCGTTTTCCAGTTTTCTAGCCTGTTCTTCCTGAACCAGGGCCTCGATGAATTCCATTAAATCTCCATCTAATACCTGCTCTAGGTTATAGCTGGTAAATCCTATTCTATGATCGGTGATCCGTCCTTGCGGAAAATTGTATGTCCTAACTCGTTCAGAGCGATCTCCAGAACCTACCTGGGACCTTCTGGTATCAACAATTTCTTGCTGCTGTTTCTCTATCTCAGCAGCTAATAATCGAGACCTCAAAACCGCAAGTGCCTTCTCTTTATTCTTGTGTTGAGATCTCTCGTCCTGACAGGTGGTTACCACCCCTGTTGGTATGTGTGTAATTCGAACAGCAGTCGCAACTTTTTGCACATTTTGCCCACCGTGACCGCTTGCATGATAGATATCTATCTGTAAATCTTCCTGATTAATCTCAATATCTACTTCCTCAGCTTCAGGTAAAACGGCTACCGTTGCGGCGGAGGTGTGTATCCTACCGCTAGATTCAGTAGTAGGAACCCTTTGAACTCGATGAACACCACTTTCATGTTTTAATTTGCTATACGCTTGATCTCCGCGAACTTGGAAAGTTATTTCTTTTATACCTCCAATCCCTGTTGAATTCGAATCTATAACTTCCAAATTCCAACTCAACCGCTGAGCCAAACGCGAATACATCCTATATAAATTAGAGGCAAATAAACCTGCCTCTTCTCCTCCCGTACCAGCTCTAATTTCGATGATCACATTTTTGTCATCGTTCGGATCTTTGGGAACTAATGCAAGACGTAACTTTTGTTCAGCAGCCTCTTTCTTCACTTCTAACTCTGATTGTTCGTCCTTGGCCATAGCTAAGATTTCAGCATCAGTTTCAGATCTAAGCATTTCGCGTAGCTCAGATATTTCTCTTATCACTTCCCTATATTCTCGAGCGAGTTCAACAACCTCTCTCATAACAGATTGTTCCTTAGCATATTGCTGAACTTTGGTGTAATCCGTAACCACCTCTGGATCAGCCAACAATCTATTCAATTCCTCATATTTTTCTTCAACCGAGGAAAGTCTTTCTAACATGAATTCATCCCGCGAATACTAACTATCAGATCAAACATAAAGCATAACGTGAAGACCCCTGAATTACCATGATTTTGGAATCATATCTATGTAGTTTTTCTTCATGAACAGAAATTACACAATTTCAGGTTTATTGACGTGAGTTCATCTATTTTAAATAATTCGCATTATGGAATTTAACTAGCGGCCTTCAAAATGTGTGCTATGGAACCTGAGAGGCTTATATGAATGAACCCAAAATAGAATTGAGAAAAGTTACTAGGGAAGATGTATCAAGAATAAACCAGTGGCTGGCAAACGACGAAGTCTCAGAAAACTGGTTTGGCCGGTATTCATACGGTAATCCGGCCCATTTAGGATATCATCCAGAAAATGTTGGCCAATTTACTGAACAACAATGGGAAGAGACCTTTTCAAATCCTGAACACATAATATTATCCATATTTACAATTGACGGTCTGCATATCGGTGAATCACATATTGCTATTGAAGAATCCCTGGGTGATGGTCAAATATCTATTCTCATTGGGGACCGAGAAATGTGGCATCAAGGATATGGGACAGCAGCATTAAAGGCGACTTTGGAACAATCCTTTGCTAAATATGGCTTGTTTAGAGTCTGGGCGGATATACCTGAGTATAATCAAGCAGCGCTAAGCATGTTCCAACATTTGGGATTCAAGCACGAAGGAACATTAAGAAAAAGTAGACCCCATGAAGGATCACGATTCGACTCAACAATCATGGGAATGTTGTCAAACGAATACAACTCTGGCTAAATAGAACTCAATCTTTAATTTGCAGGATTTTATTATGCTATACGATGCCGAATCTGGAAATCTCACCATCACCGCTGGTGGTGACGCGATGATAACTCGAAAGCTTTCAGTCCACCAAGAAGAAAATTTCCTAAGGCTAGTCAAGTTGTTTCGAGATGCCGATGTAGGATATGTGAATCTGGAAATGCTTATGCATGATTTTGAACATTCTCAAGGTTCAGCCGGAGGAACATTTACAGGCTCAGACCCAGCGAACCTATCTGAACTCGAATGGTCGGGAATAAACTTGGTATCAACTGCTAATAATCATAGTCACGATTATGGCGAAGGTGGAGTTCTTACCAATCTGAACCATCTAAAAGAATCCTCTCTAGTGTATGCGGGAACAGGAAAACATTTAAGCGATGCAAGAAGCGCAGGTTATCTCGACACCAAAAATGGAAGGGTAGCTTTAGTAGCCGCCTCATCTACATTTGCTGAATCAGGAAGAGCCCTCAGTCAAAGACCAGATCTAAAAGGACGTCCTGGTCTTAATCCTCAAAGATTCAAAACAACTTTCACTGTGGAGAAGGATTCATTTGACCATCTCAAGAGAACCGATCGTTTGCTGGGACTTGAACAAAAAAGAAATTCTCTTAGAAATTTCAGGGCCGCCGGAGTAATACCAGAAGATAGTGAAACTGAATTTTCTTTTCTTGAACACAGGTTCAAAGTCGGAGAATCATTCTCTGAAAACACTGAACTGAATCAGGAAGATCTTGCCGAAAATCTAAAATGGATTTCGGACGCAAAACGAATGTCCGATTGGGTTTTGGTCTCCTTCCACTGTCATGAAAGTGGAAAAACAATGTCAGAACCTCCCGAATTTCTCATAGATTTTGCCCATGAATGCATCGAGGCTGGAGCCTCAGCTTTTATAGGTCATGGACCACACGTTACAAGAGGTATTGAGATTTACAAAGGCGCGCCAATTATGTACAGCCTCGGAAATTTCATCTTCCAAAACGACACTGTTAAATGGCAGCCATCATATAATTATGATCAAATCGGCTTGGATCATTACTACACACCAGCTGATTTTTACGACAAGCGGAGTGATAAAGGAACTAGAGGATTCCCAGGGGACCCGGTCTATTGGCAAAGCGTTATTGCGCAAATCAAATTTGTAGAAGGTAATTTGGACTCTTTTGAGGTAGTTCCTATCGACATGGGATACGGAAAACCTCGTTCAATGACAGGAAGACCTTTAATAGCTTCGGGTACAATTGCAACACAGGCCCTATCTAGAATAAGAGAATTATCTGAAGCAATGGGGACCAAAATTTCAATTAATCAAAATCGTGGAGTGGTTCAAATTTAGACATCAGCTTAGCCGAAAATTAAATCCATATCTTGATGGGGAATCCCGACGTCATCATACACAGGGCCCCTTTTAACATAACCGAGTTGAGTATAAAAAGGTGTGGCCTGTATTTGAGCAGAAAGTGTAACCCCCCCGAAACCTCTTGAATTAGCTAATTCATGCAATTTCACCATGAGAACTTCACCAATTCTTTTACGTCTCATGTTTTTTTTCACTGCGACCCGACCAATATGTGGGAAATCAGACACCTTGTCAGAATCGGATTTGCTTTCTTCGAGTATGAGCCTAGCCGTGCCAATAGCTAACTCACCATCTGATGCCATAACATGTATTACTTGGCCGTTTTCTATCGCCTCAAGTGTATCAAAGGCATCAATTTCTTCATCCTCAGGAACAGCTTGTTCCGATACAAACACTTCCACACGAAGTTCAAGAACTTTTTGTAACTCTAGTGAAGTGGAAACTATTTCGATATTGTATTCTGATGCCATAAAAAATTTAGCTAGTAAAAAATAAAATCAATTTACAAAAAATAATATCCCAAATAATAGATATTACGTAAGTAAGGTACTAGATCTGTCATATTTATATTGGAATAAGCCAAATTTTTGAAAGGAAAAATTTTGAACCAAGATTCCAAAAAAAATATAGTCCAAAAAGCTCATGCATATAATCTTTACTCAGCCCATCACAGCCAAAACTCAATAATTGCGCAGCTGAAAGAACACTTTAAAGAAACCACAATTAGCTTGAGAACTCTTAATCGTTGGATATCTGACTTTAAAAAATTACCTGAATGCATAACAACTTTGGATGAGCCCTTCCAATGGGACAAATCGGATACATATGGCATCTCTTGGAACAATCCTCTTAAATTACTGGAATTATGTCATTACTATTATGAAAGTGAAGACAAAACACCGACTGGAAGACAGGCGAGATGGTGGTGGAGAGTAAGCCAAGCAGCCCCAGATCTTAAGGCAAATCAGATTTCGGAATTAGGAAATCTTTACACAGAAAGGGAAATAATAAGCATACTAACCGGTCTACCCCCCGTTTTTGACGATTTAAACGCATACATCACCTATAAGCCATATCATACCAACCGGATCAGAACCTACGCACGTTTTATCAATGCCTATCAGGTGAAAGCAATCAAACCCCCGAGTGATAAAAGTAACGCTCTGAGTGGATTAAGAAACATTCTGTAAGAAAATTGACGGAGATCAATATATAGAATCTTTTGTAATGATATTTGGTGATAATATGGGTTTGTACCAATAAATATATCAATAAATAGTAATAATAACGCACTATTTAATGATATATATTAATAATCAGTATAGGTATACATAATGCCGAAAGCCAAGGAAAATATTCCCCAAATGCAATACGCGTATCAATTATGGGGCCAAAATACATTCTCTCGTAAAGAGATATATCAAAGAATGGTTAGAAAATTCGGTACTCAGTCTACAGCTAGTTTCTCCACTCTAAATAGGTGGATATCACAATATAATAGGCTCCCAGAGGGTGAAGTATTACAAGACTGGCCATACCAATGGATATGGTTGGAGAATTACGGAATTCCCTGGGAAGAAGGAAGTCTGGTCGACGAATTACATAGAGAATACGTGCTTAGATCTAAATCTGAACCGACGGGAAGGCATATGAAGTGGTTGTGGCGAAAATGGCATTTGGAAGGGCAAGGCTACAGGCCTAGGGAATTACCAAATACAAATGACACCACTTTTTTCTGGGATCAAATCATAAAGAGCGTTCAAAAAAAAGTGACACAAGAAAAATTTGACTACATAGCTAAAACCTTGAATTGGAAACCCTCTTATGATCCTAAGCCTTCCAGTCAAAATTACCCAGATCACTCAATTGATTTCGAAAAATAAGGATGTTTCAGAAGATACTTACGTATACTATTGGTAACCTCTTAGCTTATATTTCCTGAAAGTAACCTCCAAGGCTTCTGACGAGAAATATATAACACCATAATTGGCCTATTAGCCTTAACTATAGTGTTTTTTCGTGACATCCTTGCTGCAATAGCCGAGACATAATTCCACCATTATTACAGGGAATTCCTCTCTCATCATCTCCACTCAACAAGCCTAGCCCCACACAAGATTGTGAATTATCTATAATTGCGCCACTAATTATAGGAGCGAAAAATGGATTACGAATTGATATCAATTTTGTCCCAAACGGCTACAGGCCTTTCAACTCTTGCAGTTGCTGCCTTTTTAAGTTTCCAACTAAGGCTACAGCGCAAAGAATCAATTGCATCGGCCCAATCAGAGCTTACAAACGGTTTGGCTGACGTGGGTAGAGATATATACAAGGATGGTGAACTTACAGATATTTATTTAAGGGGAATAACGAAGTACGAAACTTTAGCCAAGGAAGATAAACATAGATTCAACATCATGCTTTGGTCATATTTTATGCAAATTCAACAGTTATGGGAGACCGATTATGAGGAGGACAAGGTACGGTCGTATGCAAATACTATGCTCAATACAGGACAAGGGATTATCTCATGGTGGGAAAACATGGGGCGCTTCGTTTACCCAGACGAATTTATCATATACATAGATTCTCTGTTGAACAATGAACCAAAGTAACCTGATGACTCCATTGGTATTGGCCTTACAATGGGCCTATGGTATTGGCCTTACAATGGGCCTACAGATTTTTAAATGCTATTCGAGAGATTGTGCATATTAGAACTATTTTGCTGATGCCCTTTTAATTTCGGACAAAAGTATCTCATTATCAGGTCTATCGCTAATGCTTTCCCCAATATATTTCCAGTTTACTGATTTTTCACCGGAGACAATGAATACTGATGGAGTAGCAACCCCATCCCCAAGAAGATTGTAAACGTCATATTTTTTTACCACCTTGCCGGTCGGGTCGGGAAGGACATGGTAACTTAACCCTAATTCTCTGATTAGGTTCGAGGTATCTTCTCTGTTGTCCATACTAATGGCAACTAACTCGCCATTGTATTTTTTGAATTCATCATAAATCGCTTCAAGCTCAACCAACTGTTGCCTACATATACCTCAGAAATGACCTCTAAAGAAAACAATAGCCACACCGTCATTGGTGTTCGTTAAATCGGTGAGTTGAACTTTATTGTTGAAAGTATCTATTAAAGAAAAATCATAAGCTGTGTCAGGTATAGGAACAATTTCAATAGCTTCAGAACACCCAACCATCACCGAAAGAGCCAACGCTATGAGCACTATCTTTTTCATAGGCACATAATACCAAAGGGCTTCATCTTTCCACCTGCTCGTTCAGCGAGCATACTCACACACAGATTTTTGAATTATGGCGATACGGGAATGCCTTCCAATTCTTCATAGACTATGTCACCAAGCTTTACCAACTCTTCAAGCCCAAACACCATGCCGATAATTATCCTGCCGTTAGTAAGATAATATTTCCGCTCTCCAACACTCCCCATTAAATTTCCAAAATTACCCTTATAAAATTCCTCACTTTTATCATGGACCCCCAAATTCCATGAATTAATCAACTGGAGATAAGCGGTCCTCATGAATGCGACGAATTGATGTATTTCTTTATCACTTGCCTCTTCCTCGCCTTTACTAACCTTCATATATGCATACAACAACGATTCATTTGTAATTCTGCTCAAAGTTAATTCTTGGTAACTCTGTCTTGAGGCAAACCCTAACTGTCTGTCTGAATCTTGATGTTGAAGTTCTAATTGTTTGTTTTGGATTTCTATTTGCTGGTTTTGTTTTCTCAACTGGAAAAGGAGAACCGCTCCAATAATCAGTGTCGCCACGCCTGTAACGAGCTGGGCTATAACTGCTGTATCCATATCATCCTCCTAATGTATTTAGAGGGATGATGCCACATAAATGGCAGCTGAAGCTAGATTAATACCCCTTCGTCCCTTCACCCCTCAACTTTTGTCACCACAGTGGTGACAAAATCAGGGACTGGTGACAGTCTCACATTCCCTATCCCTTCAACTCCAAATACCCACAATACATCTTATACAGGAACAAAAAACCTGTATAATGATCTTTCACCATCATGTGGGGCTGTAGCTCATCTGGGAGAGCGCTTCAATGGCATTGAAGAGGTAGGGAGTTCGAACCTCCCCAGCTCCACCATTATTCCCGTATTGTGCCTTCTACCATAATGAGTAAGAATCAGAGGTTTTTCATTCTGTAATCTAGGAAATAATTTCGTGAGGATGAGCAATGTTAAGAGAAAAGTCGCTTGAATGGTTTGGAGTATTAACAGCTATAGCTTATTCAATGCTTGTTGCTTCGAACACTGGTAATGAAGTTCTTGGGTTTAGCCTTTTGTTTATTTCTGCAATTGCAATTGGAGTATGGGCTTTTTCATTCAAGCATTACGGTATGTTGTTTCTTCAATTTTTTTATGCCACAGCTGGTGTGATGGGAGTGATTAGGTGGCTGTAACACTAATCTAATACTTGAATAGCATCTTGCAGATGCTCAGCCTGTACCAACTGTGATAATGTCGGTCCCCCATCATTAAAATTTATGTGTTTAAAAAGGATATTTTCGATGAACATTTGTGTTATATCTAGTTTTGAAGGAGAGATCGAAGAATTCCTGTCGATGGTTGAAGAATTTGCTGACGAAATTAAAGCAGCCTCTTCAGATTTTGAAGTTGGGGTTGTTAATACAAACAAACCAGGGTTCAGCAAAATCATCACAATGGCAAACATCACAAATGAGGAACGTTTTCAAGAAATTATGTCGTCACCCAAGATGGTTGAATGGGATAAAGCTCACAATAATACTGACATAATTTACTCACTAGAAAGGGTAAATTAGACCCAATGGTGTCGTTACAAAGAATTCAAAAATCTGTGTGACTCTATGCTCTCTGGATAGAGCTCGCAAGGGGCGAACCGCCCCAATACATTACCGCTGCGGCCGGAATGACCTTTAGCCTGGTGTTTTTTTTTAGCTATTTGAGTATTTGCTAGTTCCTCGTACTTCAACAATGATAGACATGATGTTTAGCAGGACAGTGAATAGCCAGAACGGGAGTAGAATGTATCCTCCCCACCCTATGTCCTCATCACCACCATTTTTTAACATATCAAACATCTCTGATGAATTGGTTGCAAAAACAAATAGATAAGCAAGTGTAGGAAGAGCAAGTAAACCAGCTCCTATTTTACCTTTGAGGAAATATGCTCCAGCAACCAAAACTCCAATGGGAAGAACGATGATGAGGAAACTTACTCCTTCAACCGCGAAAGCGATGTAGATATGAAAGACAACAATCACAGCGTTAGCAATTGCTGCGTTACGAATGTCAGAAAGAAAATTCATTAAAGCCATATTCATCCCTCTACTTTTTGGATTTTCATGCCACCATTATAGCTATATTTAATTGCGCGCGAGTTTAATCAACCGCTGCGTTTGATATTTATATGCTTCAATATCTATTATTTTCCAAATATATATTTGCCCGATTGATAATAGGCATAAAAATGTCAGAAGGTACTCAAGATGCAGAATCAGAATGATTTACTGATAATCTATAATTCCAAAAATGGACGTACGGAACGTATGGTGGAGCCTATTCATCAAGGGATTCGGGACTCAGGGCTAGAGGCAAGCATTAGGTTGGTTAGCGAGGTTCGGTGGGAAGAAATGTTGTCAGCTAAAGGAATAATTGTCGGAACTCCAGTTAGGTTTGGAGGTATCGATTGGGAAATCAAGCGGCTTTTTGACGTGACGGCCCATCAAAATTATCCAGGTCCATTGTCTGGAAAGGTCGGTGGTGTATTCACTGCTGGAGCAAGCCCTGGGAGTGGTGCAGAATTAGCTTTGCTTAGCATGCTTCATGTATTGCTCAACCACGGTATGGTAATTCAGGGAAACGCCTTCTCATCTCATTACGGCCCTATAGCACTAGCAGAATCTTCCGAGGATTCAATTATTTCAAAATGTTATGAGTGGGGTCAACATTGGGGTAGATTGGTTCGCAAACTCCACGAATAAAATTATAAACAATTAATTCAAACCTATGTGGGACTATACTCGCTGAATAGAGATGGGAGAGAGGAATCGCCTTATTACGTGCGAGTTATTGTGACAATATTTCTTCTTGGTATTATGTGCTCACTAAAAGAGCTTCTTAACACTGGCAATCAATCAAACTGAAAATAAATAGGGAGTTACCCATGAGGTTCGAAAATAAGGTTGCTATAGTCACAGCTGCTGCCAGTGGAATAGGTAAGGCTACTGCCAAAATCTTTGCGCGGGAAGGGGCTCAGTTAGTGGCAGTTGATATAAACTCAGGTGCTCTCGCCGAGTTGACCGCAGAAATAAAGAAAGAGGGTGGGAACATTAACCCCTTTGAAACAAACGTGTTAGAAGACAATCAAGTCCAGAAATTGGTTGATTCAGTTGTAGGCAGGTTTAGCAAAATTGATATTTTAGTAAACGCTGTCGGTGGGAGCTCCATTATCCCAAATAGTACGGCCTCAGTTGATAATCTTTCACTAAGTGATTGGGATAAAATCATTCAATTTAACTTAAAGGGTACTTTTTTATGCACTAGTAACGTTATCAGCCAGATGAAAAAACAAGGTAGCGGGAAAATAGTTAACATATCTTCTGACGCAGCGCATAGTGGTAACTTTATGGGAGATCCTAGTAGTGCCTATGTCACAGCCAAAGCGGGCATCATGGCTTTCACCAAAAAGATTGCGAGAGAAGCTGGACCATATGGTGTAACCTGCAACGCAATCGCCCCTACCGTTACATTGAGTGAGCGGGTAGGCCCTAGGTGGGAACAGCGGTCCGAGGAAAACAAGCAACAACTTCTCGAGGCCATTCCCTTAAAACGCGTAGCCGAGCCAGAAGATCAGGCAAAGGTTATCGCTTTTTTGGCCTCAGAAGACGCAAACTATGTTACCGGGGTGACTATTGATACAAGTGGTGGTCGGTACTGAAAACCTAAATCCTTTACCAAATACGCTTGAAACCCATTTAAATCCTAATTAAATTGCCTACAATGTATTCCTATGAAATGTGAAACATGTGGAAAGGAAAACGAATCTTCCGCGAAATTTTGCGGAGTTTGTGGTACCCAGCTTGTTGAAGATTCTGTAAACTCTCATTCTCAAAACATTGGTCCTGAAAATTCGATGGTTGGATTCGGAGAAGCCATTGGGCTCGGGTTCAAGAATTATGTGAACTTTAGCGGCAGAGCAACCAGAGCAGAATATTGGTGGTGGGTTCTCTTCGTATTTTTGGGTGGTGTAGTTACAGGAATCATAGATTCCTTTGGTATCGGAGTCACCCAGGGTCTTTTTAATTTAGCCACATTGATACCAGGGTTAGCTCTTGGGGCCAGAAGGCTTCACGACATAGGAAAATCTGGATGGTGGCAATTACTGTGGTTTGCTATTTTGATTGGTTGGATTATCTTAATCATCTGGTGTATCAGGCGAGGTCACAGAGAACCAAATACGCACGGTGCTAATCCTCTCACCACCCCTAGATAACCAAAAAATAAAGTTAAATTTCAATTGATCAGCTTTACTCCATGTTAACAACGATTTTGCCAGGCCCTCGCGTTAAAAACTGTTCAGAGGGCGAATAATACGGATTTTCCTCTATGTGCCAGATGTTCACTGGAGCGAACAAATAATCTCCCGAGCCAGCCTCAACGTATTCTTTAAAGTCATCCCCATAGTAAACACGTACATAACCAGATATGACGAAGGCGGCGGTCTCTGCCTCATCATAATGGTGTGGCGGCGCTTTTTGATTAGAAGCACAAGTCACCGTACCAAACTACATTTTCCTTGCCCCTACTGATGATTTATGTATGCCAGGTTTTCGTTCCATACCAGGTGTTTGGGCAGTCTGAGCAGCTGGTTCAGTGCCATGAACTACCATAGGAATTTGCTCTTTCTGGTTCCCTGCCATATTTATATCTCTTTGAAGCTTTGTCTTATTTGTCATCTTTAATGGGCACCATAAAGAAAAATCATTAGCATAGCGATCAGTACATTATCAGATCCGATTTGATAAGGTACATACCAACAAAAAAAGACCTAAGCTTCACAATAGGATCAAGATGCAATCTGAATTTTGCACCGACTGTGGTACTGATATTGGAACAAAAAAAGTGGACGATAATTCGAATGAATTGATACTGCTAATGGATAACAATTTCAGATGCAAGGATCACGCTTTGGGCTATCTTGATCAGCGGGAAAAAATGCTCAAAAATTCTACAAATCTACCTACCTCAATTACGGAACAAAGATTACTTGATGAAGTTCGAGTAATGAAAGCAAAGATTAAATGATCAAATAGGGGGAGTAATTTAAGAGTGGCAGCCACTTTTTCCAACGTACGGGTTCTAGATTTCAGTAGAGATATTCAGGGAATGTACACATCTCTGCTAATGAGCGACATGGGCGCTGAAGTGATAAAAATTGAACCACCAGAGGGAGATCTATTAAGGTCCGATCCAAATTATAGATTCTATAATCGTGGCAAAAAAAGCATTTGCTTTGATCTTTCCTCCCAACAACAAATTCAGAAACTTCACCAACTTATTAAATCCTCTGACATTGCTATTACTACCTGGTTAATATCGGAAGCTAAATCTATCTTTTTAGACTATGCAAATCTCTCGAAAATAAACCCCTCCATACTTCACTGCTCAATACCTCCATATGGAGACATCGGGCCGATGGCAAAAGTACCTGGTGATGATGGTACAGTGGGTACATATACAGGTATCCATGAAGGCCAAGGTGGTGAGACGGGGAAACCGCTCTACGTGCAATTACCTTTTGCGACTTACGGAACAGCCTTCACAGCCTCTCTTGCTATAGCCGCTGCACTATTTGAAAGGGAATCTAGTGGTCTAGGACAGAAAATTGAAGTCCCCCTCTATTCTGGCTCAACTGCGATGCAGGCCACAGGATTTATTGATGGTGAAAAGGTAATAACTCCAGCACGGCGAAGAGGTCCCAGTCCATCGACCGGATTACCTGTATACCGTTTATACAAATGTTCTGACAGTTGGATTTTTGTCGCTTGTGGTAACAACGTTTTCTGGAACAAGTTATGTATGGCTTTAGAATGTTTCGATTTGTTGGAGGATCCTCGATTTAGCGAGGCACCTTGGAATATTCCCGCTGAACACTGGAACGATTTAGCAAAAATATTGGAGCCAATATTTAGTTCAAATTCTAGAGAGCATTGGCTACATATTCTAAGGAAAAACGATGTCCCCTGTGCCCCAGCTGAAACGAGAGAATGGTTTTCTCAACATCCTCAAGTGATTCACAATCAAATGCTTCAGGAGATTGAGGATCCTGAATTGGGAACTACGATCCAAGTCTCACCTCCTTTGAAATTCTCGGTGTCTACATCACCCAAACCCAAACCCGCAAGCTCTGCAGGAGAAAACAATTCACTCCTGCAAAACATTTTTCCTAAGAATCCTATTCGCAAAGGTAAAATCAACCAACATCCCCTAGAAGGAATAAGAATTGTTGACCTCACTGGATATATCGCGGGAGCATATGGAACTACATTGCTTTCGGACCTGGGAGCAGATGTCCTAAAGGTTGAATCTTTCGCAGGAGATGGATTTAGACAAAATGGAGCAGCCTTCCAAGGATGGAATCAAGGCAAAAGAGGAATGATTCTCAATTTAAAGGATCCGAAGGGGCTAGATATATTTCATCGATTGATTAGGGAAGCTGATGTGGTTGCAGAAAACTTCAGAGCCGGGATAGCAAAAAGCCTATCCGTCGACTATGAAAGTCTTAAAAAGGTAAATCCGAAAATTATTTACTCCACAGTGAATGGTTACGGTCTCACCGGACCATTCAGTGAATTCCCCGCTTTTGATCCGCTCATTCAAGCTCAGGGCGGCGCAATGAGAGATCAAGGTGGCAATGGAGACCCTGTCTTCTTAAGAATCGCCGCTTCCGACTACACATCAGCCATTTTATCGGCCTACGGAATCGTATCCGCTTTATATTACCGATCTCGAACTGAACAAGGTCAACACGTTGAAATATCTTTAGTGAACGCAGCCTTTGCATACCAAGCTGCAGAATATTTTGATTACGCAAACAAGCCGGCAAAACCCAGGTTGGGCTCAGTAGGGCAATCTGTAGATTATCGCCTTTATGAAGCAGCCGATGGTTGGTTTTTCCTCTCCTGCAGAGAAGATATTGAATGGAGCAAAATGTGTCATGCTATCGGGAAAAATGCTGTGGCAAATTATGGTAAGGAGGCCCGAGGCGAAAACGAAGACGCTTTAAATCAAACACTCGAATCAATATTCATAGAAAAAACTGTATCCTTCTGGATAGACCTTTTTAGAAAATCAAGAGTTAAATGTGCTCCAAATAGAACATTAAGAATAATTCATGATGATCCTCAGGCACATTCACTTGGTTTAATTACCGAAAATAATTCCTACAATCTGGGTCGGATTAGACTACAAGGTCTCCCATTCAGATTTTCAAGAACTCCTGGAAAACTGGATTTGCCTGCCCCCGATCATGGTGAACACACTAACCAGGTATTGATGGAACTAGGTTTTTCAAACAACGATATTACAAGTCTAAAATCAAAAAGAATTGTTGGATGATAATAAGAATATTGGAGCTGTAAATATGAAAATAACCTCGATTGAATATGTCGTGTTAGAAGAACTGCACCCCTTTGTATTTATTCATACTGATGACGGAATAACAGGGATAGGAGAATGTTTTAGGCGACAACCTTTAGTTACAAAAACAGTGGTAGAAGAACTGCTAGCCCCCGCTTTGATAGGAAAAAATCCTGTCGATACCGAGGCAAGATTTAGAGATATGGCAACGGCAGGTCAAGCTTTAGAAATTGGTGGCGCGATATGGATAGGTATTGCAGGTCTCGACATTGCTATGTGGGATATTAAAGGTAAATATCTTAACTTACCTATATACCAATTACTTGGGGGAAAAGTCAGAGAAAAAGTGCCTGTGTACGCAAGTTCAATGGCCCGTAACCTCACCCCTGTCCAAGAGGCCAACCGAGCTCTATCATTTGTAGAGGAAGGCTACAGCGGATACAAGTTACATAGTGCCGTCCCTGGCAAAATTGATGACCCTTCGGATCAAACCATTGATACAGTAACCGAGGTTAGAAATGCTGTCGGTGACGATATAGACATATTGGTTGATGTGAACGGAGCCTACTCTGCGCATCACGCAATAGAAATAGGTAAGCAGCTAGAGGAATTAGGCGTTTTTCACTTTGAAGAACCTCGTCCCCATTATGATTTACCTGGGCTTGCGGAAGTGGCGGATGCCCTCTCAATTCCCATAGCATCAGGGGAGATGATATACAGCCTTTACGAATATAAAGAACTCATGGTGAGGGGAAAAATAGATATCGTACAACCTGACATCGTAAAAACTCCGGGATTTACCACCCTGATTAAAATCGCTAATCTGGCAGACTCTCTTGGTATTCCTATTACCTGCCACAATACGCAGCCCACAATAAGCACTGTGGCCCACGCTCATTTTGTAGCCGCAACTCCAGGTGCACCATACGCTCAAGAATACAACATTGAATCTGTATCTATTAGAGACCAACACCCCATATTATCCGAACCACTTCAGATAAAAGGTGGCTTCCTTGAAGTTCCAGATAAACCTGGCCTTGGAGTTGAACTAGACATGAAAATCGTTAATAAATTAAAAACTTAGCTATCAACATAAAATGAAAATCCCCTGGCTGGTTAAATGAACCAAAACCAGGGGATACCCTCTGCCGCTTATGTTCTGGAGGAGCGGCTATTAAAATGTCTTTATATAATAGATCGTATGTTCTTCTATGTCAAGTATGAATTAGAACATTATCTCTAATATACCGTTTGCTGACATTACTATCCTAAATTTTTCATTTTTTCACTAGGGTTCCACAAAAAGTATCCTTACGGTTATTATGGGGCTGCAGAGGTGCTTAATATGATTAATCCAAACATGGCAGGGGAGAACCCACCGTATTCCCAGTTGGCCAAGGTGGTGAAGGAAGCGAGAACAGCTAGAAAATTATCCCAACGGGCATTTTCTAGAATGTTGGGTAGGAGTAATGCATACATAGCCCACTTGGAAGGAGGAAAAATACAGCCTTCGGTGAAAACCTTAAGAAATATTTCTTCAACTCTAGAAATTTCTTATAACAGTTTAGCAATACTCGCTAAATACGTTGATTCAAGTATATTAGATAAGACTTTAAATTCTGAAAAATCACTGCGGGTAAAAGCCATTTCTGACTTAACAGAAAGAGAATGGGATTCTGTCTTAGACTATGTTAATTACATACGGAGCCAAAGAAACAAGTGAACTTTTTTTCGATTACGTAGTAAATAGGATGGGATTTCTCATTTTAGGAGCTATTTCCGTTTCAGATAACTCAACCGCGTCTTTCTGGTAAATCTGAATCCTGTGATTTCCAAAGTCAGTAATGAATAACCTAAATTGGTCATCTACTTTCACCGTCATAGGGGCGTTCAATCTCTGGGTCTTCTCAAAATCACCCTCGGCACGCAGCCTTAGGGTAACCAGATTGCTCAAAACATATTGTTTCCCAGATTTAGAAAGTGAAGCGTTTCCATGGAAACTTTGTATGTAACGTTCATCTTTATTAAAAAGTTGAACTCTGTCGTTCTGCCAGTCAGAAACATATATATCCCCGTGACCATCAACAGCCACAGACGAAGGTCTCCTAAACTGTCCTTTTTCCGTACCGTGGGAACCAATTGAAGATTTAAATTCCCCCTCAGGACCGAACCGTTGAATTCTGTCATTCTTCCAATCTGCCACCAAAATATCCCCAAACTGATCTACAGTTAAACCCCAAGGCATATTTAGCTGCCCTTCCCCTTCGCCAGCCTCTCCAAATACCTGTAGAGGCTTCCCATCTCTTGTAAATCTCTGGATACGGCTGTTCATAGCATCAGAAAGCACAATGTTCCCTTCCAAATCAAAACACATGCCGGATGGTCGATTCAATTGACCAGATTTTGAACCTTGTTCCCCCCAGGAATCAATAAGTTCACCGTCCTTGTCCATCACGACTACTTTATGATTCGCCTCATCAGTAACATATAGATTTTCATCCTCATCAACTAGCAGAGCTGCTGGCCATTGGAACAGGCTCGTACCTCCCAAGGTACCCAGATTCTCATCTTCCCAGTTGATAACCCGCACCTCGGTTCCCAATCCTCCCCGAGTTAGAACATATACATTCTCCTTGCCGAACCCAATATCCACCGGATTGGATGTCACCCGTCTCTGACCCAAAGTCATATAGTACGGATATCCTGATCTCAATAACTCAAATGGTAATGTCATTGCCGCCACCTCCTATATTCTAGTTTGCTCTAAAAGGATTAATCTGTTCAAAATTACCGTAAACTATTGGCGCAGCCTCCAGACCCAACCACTGTTCGATAACTGTTCCATATATCCCACGAAAGTCAATCGTATGTGCAAGATCCTCTCCCTTTTCCCACTTGTCACGTTCCAACGAAGGGTATTCCGCATACAACCCTCCCGCCACAGGTTTACCGACCAAATATGCTCCTCCTCCGGATCCGTGATCCGTACCTGAACCATTGTCATTAATTCTTCTCCCAAACTCAGAGAAAATAAGCATAACGACATTTTCGTCAGCGTCATGTTCTTCCAAATCAGCGAAGAAATCATTCACAGCCCGTGATAAATCTCTAAATAGGCCAGGCTGAGTAGGCAGTTGATTGGCATGCGTATCATATCCACCCTGTTGTGTGTAGAAAATGCGGGTTCCCAAATTGGCTGTATGAACGCGGGCCACATCTCTCAGGGACTTCGCTATCGGATTATCTGCATATTCCACAGTTGACTCATACTGTTGTGGCGCTACCTTAATTAAATCAGCCCCAGACAACACATCCATCCCAGTACGGGACAAATAGTCCATGACTGGTCCAGACCCCACAGCTTGACCGTACATATCTTTAAAAATTTGGAGCGCCTGAACTCGCTGTTGTTGGGCTGAAATTCCGCTCATTAATCCATATTCGTCTAAGTTGGATACACTCGTGACCGGAACTCCAGCTTTTGACATTGCCCTTGGCAGTCCCACACCAAAATTAACTCCTGTAAGGGGATTTTCGCCTCTGGGATCTAGCTGCTCAATCACATTACCAAGCCATCCAATCGTCGAAACCTCATCTGGAGCACAGGTATGCCAAATGTCCATACCTCTGAAATGGCTGCGATTAGAATCTGGGTAGCCAATTCCCTGAACAACAGAAACCATGCCCTTGTCATAAAGTTCTTTGAAGGGTGCCATTTCCGGATGCCAACCTAAGGTTCCATCTAAAGGTAGAACGTCCTCCTCTGCTATGTTAAGGAATTTCCTGTTTTCATAGTATGCAGGGTTGGAGTAGGGAACCAACGTGTTCATGAAATCATTCCCCCCCGATAACTGAACGACTACAAAAACCGGATCTTTCTGCGTAAAAGTTGTCATTACTTTTTCCTTTTAATAATTCTATGAAATAGGTTGGGTATTAGGCGAATTGATATTCTCTTGTTGCTACAATTAGCTGAATCATGCGTGCTATTTTCTTCGCATTTTCGGCTCTATCTTCACCAGTGCTCAGTTCTAGATCCCCAACTTCCTCAGCATACTTACTCAGAGCCTGCCGAGTCTCATCACCAACCTCAATCGGCCCTATCAAATCCAAACATTTGTCGACGAGATCAGCAGATTCAACAACTGAACCCAACCTTCCTAATATATCTTCAAATCCAGGACTGGATACATCATTAAATTGATTGACGGCAAAATTGACCCTTTCATTAAGGGTCCCGCCATCTATCCATTCATGTCCTGTGTGCCACCCCTCAACAGTTGGAGGATTCATTAGGGCTTGGCCCATCACGGCAGCTGTATTGTAGAGAGTCCCAACATTTTCTCCCTCTGCAGGTACAACTGAATATCTACCTGACAATTTGAGTGTCCCGGCTACTAATTCCGATGGGTTTTTAACTTTCTTATAAAAGGAATTCTTGAAAAAGTCTGAATTAAACATGTAACTTAGAACAGGCCTAATTTCACCATCATTATTCATGAGAATATCGATCATAGTATCGACAGCCTCCGGGTTTCTTGGAGGTTCTATACTCCAAGCTGGGACTTGGGCCTCATCCTCGACAAAAAAGTTATACAAGTGTCTGCATATGAATAAGGCCGTTGCCCTTTCCTCACATATGATATTGATTATATCTTCACCGTTGAAATTTCCTTTCCTACCAAGGAATGTTTTTTCGCTGTTATCATGGTCAGATTCGTTAAACACAAATTTAGATTCGTAATGTCCGTAAGGATAGAGAGGTAAAGGTTGTTCGAAGGTCCAGCCAGTAAAAGCCCTAGCTGCTTGTTTAACATCGTCCTCGCTATAATTCCCTACACCCATCGAAAACAGTTCCAATAGTTCTCGACCCCAGTTTTCATTGGGTTGATCAGAGTGGTTCTCACAATTATCAAGCCAATAATTCATATGTGGATCTTTAGCTAGATCAAGAAGAATTTGTTTTATGTTCGTTAACCCATTCTCTCTAAACGTTTCAATCTGTCCTATGGTAGAGGGAGTGTGGTCGCCTTTGTAATGCGCTGTGGCAAAAACATGATGCCAAAAAAGGGTCATTTTTTCCTCTAAAGGACGTTTGGTATTAATCATTCTCCATATCCAACGACCAGCGTGAATTGGATGTCCATCATGGTATGAGAGTTCCGGGTTGTATCTTCTTAAATAATCTTCATCAATTTCTTCAAACCGTTCAGGGTGAATTAAATCTTCCACGATTTCTTCATAAGATTTATCGGATATCTGTTCAAGTTCAAACCTAGATGCACCAAATCCTGCTCGTCTCAGCAGGTGTGCCTTAAGTGCTAATTCATTGTTACTCATTTGCAACCCTCCTAATCAGGTGCTTTATTCACCTATCTTGCATTAGTAGTTACCTATTTATTTACGCTCATTCTAGCCAAATCATGGTGAATCATCAACGCCTATACCTTTCTCTTTCTACCCTCCAAATAATCAACCAACATGTAGCGCCCAAGTTGATCTGGTTTCGTATAAAAAGACCTACCCTTGTTGATCTTGGCCATTTCATCCATAAATTCCATGAGAAAATAATTCATCTCGAGCATGAAAGTGTTTATGACTATGCCTTCTCTAGTACATCTTTTTACTTCTTTTAATGTCTGTTCCAACGTTCTCGGTGTTGGTGGGTATGAAAAATAAGCTTGCCCACCTTCCATATGGGCTGTTGGCTCTCCATCTGTGACCATAAGTATTTGCTTATTTGCCACATTTTGTCGGGCCAAGAGTTGTCTGGATAAAATTAAACCATGGTGCATATTAGTCCCTGCAACCCAATGATTCCATGTGGATTCCGGTAAATCCTTTCCATCGATGGTCATCCCATAATCAGAAAAGCCAACTACGAATAATTTATCTCTTGGAAATTTGGTTTGCACTAACCAATATAAAGCGAGTGCCACTTTTTTAGCGGCCGTGAAAGTTCCATACATTCCCATAGAACGACTTTGATCAAGCATCAGCACCGTTGCAGATTGAGTAAGATGCTCATGCTCATTGACTTCCAAATCTTGAGACTGCATTTTCAGCGGTATTGAAGACCCCTCTCGAACTACAGTATTAAAAAGGGACTTTTGGAGGTTGATCTCAAATGATTGGCCGAATTCATACGGTATTGTCTGTCCGGTTAGGTCTCCCCAGTCTCCTTTCTTGAAAGTATCATGAGCTCCTAAATTGCCTTTCTTCATCTGTGAAAATATTTCACGCATTGCATCCTGTGCTATCTCTCGCACCGCTTTAGGACCCAATTTAAATCTATCCCTGTTTTTCAACAGATACCCAGCTTCCTCCAATGCATTTATCATGCGAAGTATTTCCTCAAGCTGTGTACGAGCTAAACTCCCCATCAAATCTTCCACATCGTCTAGGTCCACATTTTCCAGCTGGCCTGTTCTCATAGCTTCCTTGATAGATCCATCCAGCTTATCCAAACGATGTAATCTCGAAAGAACCTCCCTTCCCGTATCGGAAGTCAGAGGTTCTGAACCAAAAAATTTGTAACTTTCCAATTCTCCTCGAAGATTCTCATCCTGTATTAGGTCGGTAGAATACTTCTCCAATAAAAACCTACGTTCCTCTTGGCTACTATTAGCAATGTCATTTAATCCCCCAACGGGGCGATCATCTTCTCCGGAAAACCCTTCTTGGACGAGATTACGCATCGCTTCATTAACATCACCAACCTCAAGTATCTGCTCAGCTAAAGTTTCAAAACCCGACTCTATATCTCCAAAAGGCGACCCAGCGTCAAGGATCTTCGAATATAAATGTATTTTGGAAAGATTCACGTTTTCTCCTTAAGTTGGAAATCATACATCAAAGAGAAAATTTGATGGCTGCTAATTACAAAAAGGTTCATGCTAGAATCCGATGGATTTTATTGAACGCCATTCAACCTTATATGAGAGATTCATTATGAAAATTACAGACATGCGGCTTGAGAGTTATAGATGGGCTAAACCCGCCCCACAAAGCAACGGGAAACATACATACACTCACGATGGCAGAAATTTCGTTTTTATTGACACCGATGAAGGAATTACTGGTGTGGGTCTAGTTGGAGGCTTGCATACTTCAGACTCAATAAGTAAAGCAATTTTTGAACATTATAAGGACTCTGTAATCGGTGAAGATCCTTTAAAAACCGAAAAAATTTGGGATGAACTTTGGGAACCTAAAATATCCGGTCGAAGAGGAATGACCACTAGAGTAATCAGTGGAATTGATATCGCCCTTTGGGACATAAAAGGGAAAGCCGCGAATATGCCAATTTACAAACTACTGGGCGGATTTGCAGAAAAAGTGCCAGTTTACATAGCCGGTGGCTATTATGAAGACGGGAAAGGTTTAAAGGAACTACAAGAGGAAATGATCACTAGCGTCAATATGGGCGCAAACGCAGTAAAAATAAAAATAGGCGCCGTGAGCATAAACGAGGACATTGAAAGAGTAAAAGCAGTTCGAGAGGCGATTGGACCTGAAGTAAAGTTGATGGTAGATGCGAATTGTGCCTATCGCTTTTATGAGGCTATTGAGATAGCAAGAAAAATGGAACCCTATGACATTTTCTGGTTTGAAGAACCCATCGCTCCTGATGACTACAAAGGACACCAGCTAATTAGTGCTGCAACTACTATTCCAATCGCGACTGGCGAAAATGAATATACAAAATATGGTTTCAGAGACCTCATCGAAAGTAGAAGCGCAGCTATACTCCAGCCTGATGCTCTTATTATGGGAGGAGTCACCGAATTCATGAAGGTGGCCGCTCAGGCCCAAGCTCATGATCTGCCCATAGCACCGCATGGCAAGCAAGAAATACATATTCATTTACTCTGTGCTATTCCGAATGGTTTAATACTAGAGTATTACCGAGAGGAAACAGATCCTATTTTCAATCAAATTTATGATTTCACCCTTCAAGTTCAAGATGGATTTGTCAATCCGCCGGACCTCCCTGGTTTCGGAATAAATCCGAATATGGATGTCCTTAAACAATATAGGGTTTCATAAGGTACGAGGAATTCAGAACAATATGATTCAGTCAAATTTAACATACGGCCCGATCGAAAAAGATGAAGCAGAATCCCTTTGGGAGATCATTTATCAATCGCTCCACCGACACGCTCAACCAGGTTGGAATGAACATGTAGGGTATGAGCGTTTCAGAGCTGTTAAATCCAAAAGTAAAATTCTGGGTGGTATGGGAATAATAGATATGGGACAATGGTTTGGAGGAAACATCGTAAGGACGGGAGCTGTGACCTCAGTCGGAGTCGCACCTGAAGGCAGAGGTATAGGATCAGCTTCGGTGCTACTGAAAAACTCCCTTGCCGAAATGTACGAATCTGGAATACCTATATCTACCTTGTTTCCTTCAAGCACCCGAGTCTATCGTTCTTTTGGGTATGAAAGGTCTGGTACAAAACTTACTTACGAAACCAAAGTGAAGGATATGAGATCTTCTCTCAACGATCTAGACGTTATCGAAACCAAAGCTGGCGACAGAGAAGAAACCTACCTTCTGTACAACGAAAGAGCCGCGTCAAGTAATGGAAATCTTGATCGCGGTTCCATTCTTTGGGATCTTATCTTAGAAACTGAAGGCCGAAAAGTATTTCATTATGTTGTGATGGATGGAGATAAAGCTGTTGGATACGTAAATTTTCAACAAGCTCGTTCTGCCGATCACATCCGAGTAAGAGATATGGTAGCTCTAAACTCCCAATGTGCCGAAAGATTGCTCCGTTTCTTCTACGATCATAGAACTGTAATCGACACGATTTCCTGGAACGGCCCTCCCAATGATCCAATTCGATTACTTATGGAAGAACAGGACGTAGATATTTCATACACAAGAGATTGGATGTTAAGAATTGTTGACGTCAAGAAAGCGCTTGAATCTAGAGGCTACCCTAAAGACATCGAATTGTCCTTTACGCTAAATTATGAAGACTCGATTCTGCCGCAGAACACAGGGAATTGGAAAATAGAAATTTCCGAAGGGAAAGGCAAAGTAAGTAAGTCAGATTCTTCCGGATTAAGCTTAGGTCCCCGCGGTCTTGCACCTCTGTATACCAGTTATCTCAGTGCCTTTGAGGTTAAAAATATGGGGCTGCTGAATGGAACAAATGAGGATTTAGCCAAAGCATCCCTGATTTTTTCTGGTTCAAAACCTTGGATAGGCGATCAATTCTAATCTTAAAATAAGTCAGTCACACTATATATATCCCCAATTGCCGACTATCTTTTATACGGCATTTCAGTATTTGCATTGTCCATATAGTAGTGAACTTGCTGGACCCCAAAATTCTCCTGTAGTTGTATAGTCAATCCACCATCAACTGGTAAAGCATGGCCTGTTATGAATGAAGCCTCATCTGAACACAAAAAAGTAGCCGCATTACCAATATCTTCTGGGACCCCTGTTCTGCCAACCGGATATTGATCTTCAAAAAATTTCAATCCTGACGGATTATTTTTCCAGACCGTTTCCATTATTCTCTCTGTAACAATATGCCCGGGACAGATCGCGTTTACCCGAATTCCAGACGACCCATAGTCAACAGCCATTTGTTTAGTCATTGCTATCACCGCTGCTTTCCCAGTTTCATATGTTAAAGCTTTCTTCGCTACCAAGAACCCGTGGACAGAAGATATATTTACAATTGAACCTCCACCAGTTTCTTGCATTACCGGGATGGCATATTTGGACCCAGCGTACACCGATGTAACTAATGCTCTTATGTCACTCTCCCACCTTTCCTCAGTAACTTCCAATGCCCCCCCTTGCTGACCATCAGCTGCCGCGTATGCATTATTTATCAAAATGTCTAGCCTACCCCAACGATCACTGGCAGTTTGTATCATCTTTTTTAAATCTTCATATGAAGTTACGTCAATTTTCATGCTATCGGCAATACCTGAATTCCTAGATATAACTTCAGCGGCAGATCTAGCCATATCAATATCAATATCAGCTATCAAAACCTTTGCACCTGCTCGAGCCAAAGTCCTCGAAATTCCACCTCCAACCCCCTGGGCACCGCCGGTCACAATAGCAACTCTGTCTGACAAATCTAACATTGGGTTCCGCCTTAAATTCTGTATTTATAAACTATCGTTCTTAGGTCCTATTTAACTTCCAAGGTAATACTGCCTAATAAATCCATGTTCAAACTGGCTTTTACCCCAGCATTAACCTCAATAGGAGGGATCATACTACCCGTTATTACGATATCCCCTTTTTTCAAAAGTCCGTCCATAGAATTTATAGAATTCGCAATCCATACCATTGGCTCCACAGGATGTCCATTTACGTCTGATGCACAACCCGTTCCAACCAATGCTCCATCAAGTTTTAATTCGCATGTGGCGGAAGGGATATCCAATTCACGCCAGTTTCTGATGGGCTCACCCAATACAACACCTGCTCCATGAATATTGGTAGCTATCGATTGGATCACCGAGTTCTCTTCTAGCGATTGCCTAATATCTACAAGCTCGAAAGCCAGTTGTAAATATTCAACAGCTTCACATATTGAATCTCTATCCACACCTTCGTCGTTTATTTCTAAATCAGTTCCCATTGTTACTGCTACTTCACACTCAACGGCCAGATTAACGTAGTTTTTAGCTTTAAGTGAAGCCGGGGACTGGTGGACTGAATCAGATAATATTCTTCCAAACACTGGTTCGGATGCTCCAATTCGGTCCTGCATCACCTTGGTGGTATAGGCTATTTTGTAGCCAGAGTATCCTCCGGCATCTTGAGCCCGCAAAAACATGAATTCCTTTTGTATGTCATAGGCCTCCGACTCTGACCTGGGGGCCAGTTCAGTTTTCATCAAAGAAAAAGGTTTTTTTTCTATATATTCTCGATATAAAAGAGCACCCGCCTCTTGTACTTTACTGGGCATTTTTGACTCCTTGCAAATATTATTCTCGGAATGGCCTATCTCTCCATTCAAGAGCCGCCTTCAGTCCTTGCTCACTAGAAATTTCGTTGAACTCCTTAACGATTGGAGATTGATGAGAAACAGCGTCTGTTTCCGCTGCAATGACCTGCATCATGTTACGACCCATAAGGTCTAACGCTTTATTAACTATACTTTTGTTTGCCGCTAACATCTCCCACGGTATTTTTGCCATCTTTCTGGCCAAATCCTCCACCGCTGCCTCCAACTCTTCGGCAGGAACAGATTTCCATACCAATCCCATGTCATTCGCCTCCTTCCCAGATACAGTTTCTCCCGTTAGCACGAACCATTTAGCCCATTGGGGTCCAACCATATAAGTCCACATATGCGTTGGAGGCGTCCCCATAGAGCGGACAGGTGGAAAACCTATATTGGCATCATCTGCTGCAATGATGATGTCGCAATGCAAGGCCAAATCAGTACCACCAGCAATCACATGCCCGTGTATACCTGCTATAACTGGTTTACTTAGATCAAATATTGAGGTCATCAACCTGGCTGTTTTTTGTAACCTTTGCATATCTGATCTGATATTACCTCGTCTCGCTTCCGTAATTTCCCTATCTTCATCAGTCTGAGGCGGTGTAATGTCATATCCAGCACAGAAAGCACGCCCAGCACCTTTTAGCGTAATAACTCTAATGTCCGGATCTTCGTCGGCATCAGTCAAACACTCAATTAGCTCAGCTTGTAACTGCGGACTTAAGGCATTGAGTTTCTCAGGTCGATTTAATGTAACCCTACCGATTCCATCAGAAGCTTCATATTTTATAAATTCATATAACATTTATATTTCTCCTTTTCTTAGAATTCTCCAGATACGTCTCTGATTTCATTTCCTTTTTCAAACAGATTGAGGGCGGCGAAATATTATCACGAAGAAGTATTAAAATTAGATTTTGTACTAGTTAACTTATTAAAACGACTATAAATAAGAGCTGCCCTTGAAAGATTTAGCAAAAAGCATATACCGATGGCACCCATCTCCACCTTTCTTCTACGGCTGGATTGTTTTGGGTACTGCGTCAATTGGGGCTTTGATAGCTACCTCAGTAGCACAAACAGTTTTTGGGGGAATACAGGATTTAATCGCAGGAGAAATCGGATGGGACAGGAAAACAATCGCCTTAGCAGCCACTCTTGGAACATGGACATCCGGGTTGACGATGCCCTTTATAGGAAAACTTGTAGATAAGTTTGGTCCCAGATGGATGATGTTCCTTGCGTCACTAGTGGTTGGCTTTGGAACTATATATTTTTCCAATAGCCACTCGTTATGGCAATTTTTCACAGCATATATTGTTGTGCGTGCTATTGCCGGCCCAAATCTACAAAATCTTATACCCCGCACTGTAGCTGTAAATTTCTTTGAGAAAAAGCGAAATTTCGCTATGGGTATTACTTCTTTAAACAGAATTATTGGGGAATCTATCAATATCCAAGTGATAACCGCTATTGCTACAACCTACTCATGGAGGACAGCCTATAAAATAATCGGGTTGGTTTCCATACCACTATCTCTGCCCATTCTCTTATTGATGAGACACAAACCAGAACATGTTGGACAGCTACCAGACGGTGCCGCACAAACCATTGCAGATAAAGCAGAACTTAGGATTTCTGAAAAAACTTGGACTGTCGCGAAAATAATGGCCCTCCCATCATTCTGGTTCATAATGATAGGTGAATTCATAGCTGTTACATCGACTTCGATGACACTGTTTCAAGTAGTCCCATTCTTAACAGATGGAGGTATTTCCCAAAACTCCGCTGCCGCTGCTTTAACTTTAGGAAACGTTCTCGGGGGACTATCGGTGCCCGCCTGGGGATATTTAACAGATAGGCTCACAACCAAGAAGGTTGCGATTTTTGTTCTAGTTTTGGCGATTATTCCCTCCGTCCTTTTTACAATAATTGACGTATCAACGTATGGGTTCGCCCTTGTCGTATTCTGGACCACGATCACAAGTCTTATATTTGTACTAGGTAGCATGATGTTAGGAACAGTATTTAATAGAGCTTCTTTTGGCACCGTCACCGGGCTAACAGGCCCGACTCGTACCGCTGCAATGGGTTTGGGACCTTCAGTAGGTGCATTCACCGTAGCTTGGATAGATAGCTATATTCCTATTTTTATAGCTACTTCAATCGGTTATTTCTGTGTGATTTTTCTTTATTACAACGTCAGGACTGTCAAGACTGGAAGCTCTCAGAAATAAAATTCCTCATCCTAGCCCTAACTTTTTCTGCTAACACCGTCTCTTGCCTTTCAAAACCATGAGTAGCACCCGGATAGACATTTAATGTTGATGGATTTCCAGACGCGAACCATCTTGAATGCATAAACAGAGTATCGTCTAAAAGTGGGTCCAAAGTCCCGACAGTAAAAAGAGCTGGGGCCAGCTCATGTAGGTGACCATATAAGGGTGATATATCAGGGTCTCTTCTATCTTGGTCGGGCAGATAATGATCAAAAAACCAATTCATCGTCGGGGTGCTCAGAACCAAATTACGCTCGCCCCACAATTTAAGGCTTGGTGTTCCAGACATGTCATACACGCCATAGACCAAATTAGCACCCGTAAAGCCAGTGAACCCATGCTTATCTCGCATACGGATCATGGTAGAAGCAGACAAGTGTCCCCCAGCCGATTCTCCTCCAATTGCAATCTTGTCCGTCCCAAATTCTTTCAGAGCATTCTCGACAGCCCATATAGCAACTGCTTCACAATCATCCTGGGCCGCTGGGTAAGGATTTTCAGGAGCCAATCTATAATCAACAGAAATAACTGCAGCGTTGCAATCGTTCATTATTTCTTCCAAATCATCATCACGATGATGAGCCCTGCCAAATACCCACCCTCCACCATGTATGTGCAGATAGACCCCATCTATTTGATCATCAGGTATGAACGCTCTTACACTAACTGGTCCCTGATCACTTTCAATTTCTCTTTCAATGGCTTTTTCTGACAGAACCGGCTTTTTGTAGCGGCCGATTCCTTTTTCCTGCTCGTTTCTGAGTTCTACTGGATCTCGCTCATATATTGGTGGATATTCAGCCAATTCTTTTTCTAGATTTTGTACAAAATCCCGAACTTCTCTTTGCATCTCCACCGTATAAAAAATATTCTCTTCCTGCATCAATTCCCCTTCGCTCAAATATAAATATCTCTATCCGCCTATTGTCTTATTTGACCATTGCCCAAAACCACCCATTTATATGATGTTATCTCTTTTAACCCCATCGGGCCTCTGGCATGCATTTTATTGGTGCTTATTGCCACTTCAGCACCCAATCCAAATTGTCCTCCGTCATTAAATCTCGTCGAGGCATTCACCATGACAGCGCTGGCATCAACCTCTCTAACAAATCGATCAGCAGTAGAATAATTATCTGTAACGATAGCCTCGGAATGCCCAGTACCGTGATTTTCAATGTGATTAATCGCTTCATCCACCGAATCCACAATTTTGACCCCTGCCACCAAAGATAGATGTTCAGTATCCCAATCTTCATCTTCAGCAGGAATCAAATTAATATCCTCTCTAGGCCCAAGCATTGATAAAGCTCTTGTATCACATCTCAATTCCACTCCCGCCACAGCTAAACTTTCGGCCATACGAGGAAGATAATCTGGAGCTAATGATGAATGTACTAAAACTGTATCAAGGGCATTGCATACTGATGGCCTCTGAACCTTGGCATTGTTGACAATTTCAACAGCCATATCAAGAGAAGCTTCACAGTCCACATAGGTATGACATACGCCAACTCCTCCAGTTATTGATGGCATTGTTGACTCAGCCGCGACCATATTTACTAGATCTTGGCCGCCTCTTGGTACCATCAAATCTATATATTCATCCAGCTTTAGCATTTCTAATACCAAACTCCGTTCAGCACTTTGAACTATTTGAACAGAGTCTACTGGTATATCCATCTCAGATATAGCAGTTCTTATTACTCTGGCCAACACCTGGTTTGAATGAAATGCCTCACTGCCACCCCGTAAAATCACAGCGTTGCCTGATTTAAGGCACAAGACAGATATATCCACCGTGACATTGGGTCTACTTTCATATATGACTCCGATAACGCCCAAAGGCACCCTTTTCCTCCCTACCTGAAGACCATTTGCCATGGTCTTCATTTCAATCATCTCTCCTACAGGGTCATCCAAATCAGCAACTTTCAAAGTATCGGATGACATAGCCCCCAATGATTCAGGAGTGATAATGAGCCTATCCAACATCGCATCAGATAGCCCTTTATCTTTCCCTTTTGACACATCTTTTGAATTTTCTGCAATGATTTCTTCCTCGGAATCAATTAAGGCCTTTGCAATGTTGTAAATAGCGGACCTTCTATCTGCACCAGAAGAAGCAGCCAGTTTTCTGGCCGCCGATTTTGCAGCTCTACCTAGATCTTCTATGGTGTTCAAGAAATCACCTCCATCTCCATTCAGTCATTAAGCATAACCATATTATCTCTATGTATCACCTCGTCGCCGTAATAGTAGCCAAGCATCGCCTCAATTCGATCTGACTTCAGATTTTGTATTTTACAAATATCCATGGAGGCGTAATTACTTATTCCTGCTGCAATATTATTCCCCTCTGAGTCCCTGATATAAACAATATCTCCCCTATCAAACCTTCCTTGGCAACTCAAAACCCCAGCTGGTAAGAGGCTTGTTTTATTACCCTGTAGCGCGGTTACGGCTCCTTCATCTATTTTTAGATTCCCTTTGTTGGAAATCCCGCTTAGCATCCACCTCTTCCTACTTTCTAGTTTTGACACTGATGTCTTAAACAAAGTACCGATCTTTTCCCCATTCGACAGACGAGAAACGATAGAATGTTCAGTTCCATCAGCAATAACCACATCAACTCCGGACGCTGTCGCCAGACGTGCCGCTTCTATTTTGGTAACCATGCCACCTCTTCCCCTTAAGTCCGCAGAAGGGCCGGCATATTGATCCAACTTTTCATCTATTTTTTCAACTACAGAAATGAGCTCAGCATCTGAATGTATATTGGGGTCCTTTGTGAACATGCCTCCTACACTGCCTAGTATCAGCAATAGATCCGCATCAATCAAATTAGAAACTAGGGCAGATAAAGTGTCATTATCCCCAAAAACTTCTCCTTCGAGTTCTTCCACAGCAACAACATCGTTTTCGTTTATCACAGGCACCACTCCATTATTCAACAATGAAAGTAGTGTGTTTCTTAAATTCAAATAACCAAGTCTGTCATTAACATCCCGTCTAGAAAGTAGGGCTTGGGCCGTAGGAATACCATGGCTGGCAAATGCCCGCTCATACAAATGCATCAACCTTCCTTGGCCTACTGCCGCAAGAACTTGCCTGTCCGGTAAGACTGAACTGTTTGCGAGGTTTCTCATAACTCCTCTGCCAGCAGCCACTGCTCCTGAAGATACTAAAACCATTTCTCTTCCATCAGCAGATAGGTGAGCTATTTGGGAAACCAAATTTTCAATAAACGTCTCATTCAATTCGTCCCTGCCACCCGTAAGAATATTTGTTCCTGCCTTGACGATGATTCTTCGATATTTATGGTGTTTTTCAGAGCTCATTATTGCGTCCAAAATTAGCAGACTATTTTCAGTTATTACACTATGCGGATATTACCAAAACGCCCTAGACAACAAGAAGTTAAAGTTGAAGCCTTACCAACTAGGATCAACATCAGATGCATCATTGTTGGTTAATCTCTTTTGATCTTCACCTTTGTTATTCATGATGAAAATATCAAAATCTCCATCTGCATCAGATGCGAACGCTATATTTTTCCCGTCTGGGGACCAAACAGGCTGAATATCTTGGATTATCTCTTCATTAACCTTGTCATTACTTGTCAATCTAACAACGTTCTTTCCACTGTTGTCCATTACATATATTTCAGGATTCCCATCACGTTCTGAGACAAACAATATTTGCCTCCCATCGGGAGACCATGAAATATCATATTCACTGCCTTCAGTGTCCGTAAGTTGATACAAACCTAATGTAGATTCAGCATCGGCATCGCATTTTGGATCGTCGATTCCTCTTTCAATCACGTATATATCAAGGTTTCCATTCCTATCCGATATAAAGGCCAATTTTTTGTTGTCCGGAGACCATTTGGCTTCATAATCATTTCCACAACTTACTTGCCTCTGATTGACGCCGTCAGGATTTCTGTCATAAATCCCAGGATTCGTTACATTAGAAGATGAAAACACTACAGAATTGCCATCTGAGGACCAGTCACCGACTTCATTGGAAGAAATATCTGACAGACGGTGACTAGGGGATTCGGACAAATCACTAATATATACGTGTGATTCTTTCCCGGGTTGGCTGGCGGCATATGCTAATCGAGAACTATCAGGGCTCCAGCGCGGTGTAACATACATTCCCAATCCAGTAGTAATACTCAGATTCTCTGATTCTTTAAGCTTCATAACTTCGATTCCCACATTCGGATCTTTGGAATCTTTTGATACGGAAAAAGCCAACAATTTTCCGTTTGGTGACAGGATGGGATGTCGCTCGGCAAAAGGAGTATCGGTTAGATTAATCTCTTCGTTTGAATTTGGGTCAGAAGAATAAATATCCCATTGCC
>CAYMZR010000010.1:0-33511 GCA_964394975.1 uncultured Dehalococcoidia bacterium
GGCATGGATTCTGCCACCCTAGCCTACCTCTGTGTCAAAGAGGGAGGTCATCCTTATTTGATTACATTCGATTACGGGCAGAAACATAAGAAAGAAATCGAATATGCAAGACTCCTCGCCGATGACCTGAATACTCCCCATCAGGTAGTTGATATATCAAATATACAAAACCTACTGGGAGGCTCCGCTCTTACAGATGACAGTATAGAAGTACCAGAGGGACATTACGCAGCTGACAATATGGCTATCACTATAGTCCCTAATAGAAATGCAATATTCCTGACAATTGCTTATGGGGCCGCGGTATCATTCGATTCTAAATATGTCGGGGCGGCTATGCACACCGGAGACCACAGAATCTATCCTGATTGCCGTCCGGAATTTGTCGAAAATTTCGATAGGATGCAAAAGATAGCAACAGAAGGAACCGGTAATCCGAAACTAGAATTATGGACACCTTTCATATCAAAAAGTAAGGCTGACATCGCCAGAATCGGGTTAGATCTTGGGATAGATTACAGCCGCACTTGGAGTTGTTATAAAGGCGACGCATTTCATTGTGGCAAATGCGGCACATGCGTTGAACGCAAGGAGGCCTTTCAATTGATTGGAGAGACTGACCCGACTAAATACCAAATGTAATTCCAGTTTATACTAGCCGAAACAATAACAACTTAGAATCAGATAGGTACATAATTTTGAATCGTCGAACTTGGGTCAGTGCAACAGCAACGCGTAACTACGCTATGAATGATCCTCTTCTGGACTGGTTGCACTATCACGGTGAGTCCAAGGGGTTCAAACCTGACACTGAATATCCGGATTATGATGAACGGACGGACTTTAGGCTGTTCATCATGAATCAGGGAAACCGATTCGAATCAGCGGTAGCCAAGCATATTTCAGAACTGTACCCAATCTACCGAGCTAGAGAACCCCGGGAATCTGGAGCGGATGATAAAGTTTTTTCGAAAACTCTTGACGCCATGAAAAAGGGTCACCCTGTCATTTATCAAGCAGTCTTGCGAGACGAGAAAAGTGAGACTTACGGTATTGCCGATTTTCTCATAAGAAGTGATATATTCGGGCAATTGTTTGAACGTTATAAAACTGATGAAACGACCAAAAATACCACTACTTTACTCCACCATGAACCCTGGCACTACAGGGCTTTAGATGCAAAATTTAGCACACTTAGGTTTTCAGCTGCAGGAAATTTATTGACGAGCGGATCGGCTTGGGCCTATATGCTGCAACTGTACGTATATAACAGGGCCCTCGGAAATATGCAGGGATACACTTCTCCAAATGCCTATCTTCTTGGCCGTAAATGGTCTCAGACAGCAAGGGGTCAAACCCTTAGGGGAATGAATTTTATGGATCGGCTCGGAGAAGTGCCTATGGATTTTTTTTCAGATTCAAGAGGAACCCTTGAAAATGCCGTGGAAAATGCTTGTGAATGGATAAGAACCGTCAGAAGTAAGGGACATTCTTGGGAAATATATCCGGAGCCATCTACCCCGCAATTGCGCCCCAACATGAGTTCCACTGCAGACCAACCATGGCATCATGCTAAAACTCAAATCAATCAAGAACTAAAGGATTTAACCACTTTATGGGGAGTTGGGGTCGACGGAAGGAATGCAGCGAACAGGGAAGGTATCCTAAGCTGGAATCAAAATGGGTTGAAGGCTGAAGATCTTGGAGTCAAGGCAAAGAATAGTGCAAATACTCTGCAGGCAATCCTTGATGTTAACAACACCCGTCGGGAAGTGGTGTTGCCACCGCAAATCGAAAACTCCGACCAAACATGGAGACATCCCCAAAAGGTGGAATTCTTTGTGGATTTTGAGACTGTATCTGATCTCAAAGACGATTTTACAAAGGTTCCTGAGAGTGGAGGTACACCCCTTATATTCATGATTGGATGCGGTCATCTAGAGAATAATAAATGGGAATGGAAATGCTTCACTACCGATCGTTTAACGGAAGCGGCTGAAGGCCTGATAATCGATCAATGGATGGATTACATGTATGAGGTGCAAAATCGGATAGACCCGAGTGGATACACTCCCACTGTATATCACTGGTCACATGCCGAAGTTTCAACATTTGATTCAGCCTTTAATTCTGCTAAAAACCGACATGCCGATAAGGAGTGGCCGACCCTAAATTGGTATGACTTTCTGCAGGAGGTTATAAAGAAAGAGCCAGTGGTTGTGGAAGGAGCTTTTGGATTCGGTCTAAAAGCTATTGCAGGTTCTCTAAATAAAAAAGGACTAATAGAAACCTCATGGGATGCGGGTCCAACTGATGGATTGGGAGCTATGGTTGGGGCTTGGTGGGCGGATGATGAAGCTAATAGCAGAAGAATATCCATGAATGAAATTCCCATGGTTCAAGAAATTTCCCAATACAATGAAGTTGATTGTAAAGTCATGATGGAGATCATTGAATATCTGCGAAAAAACCATTAAAAAACACTGTAGATTTGGGGACTACATGAATTCCTAGTAATATAGCGAAAATTCATCGATGCGAAGGATCTTGTTATGACAACTCAAACCCCAACGTATAGACCGCCAGTGAGAGGTATGACACATATGGTTTCAGCTGGCCATTACCTCGCTGCCTCAGCAGGCTACAGAATATTGGAACAAGGTGGTAATGCCATAGATGCGGGAGTAGCATCAGGTATCGTTATAAATGTAACCCTCCCGAACGCTACTAATTTCGGAGGAGTTGCCCCGATAATGGTTTACATGGCCGACACTGACGAAACAAAAACTATTAGTGGATTGGGGAGATGGCCCAAAAAGACTTCTATAGATTCATTTGATAATGATATTCCGAAAGGAATCGATCGAACGATCGTTCCTTCCGCACCAGATGCTTGGTTAACCGCACTGGCTGAATATGGAACGATGTCACTTGAGCAAGTTCTTCAACCTGCCCTGGAATTGGCTGAAGATGGCTTTCCCATATCTTATACAGCGGCGAATCTTTTGAAAAAACTCTCCGCCACAGTAGACAAAGATGCTCCAGAATGGAAATCAACTTTTGATTTATTCGCTTCTGAAGGAAGAATTCTCGACGAAGGAGACATTTTAAGACAACCAGATTTGGCGAGAACATTCAAAAGATTAATAGCAGCGGAACAAGATGCAAAAAAGGAAGGAAGAAAAGAGGCAATAACGGCTGCACGCGATTTTTTCTACAAAGGAGATATCGCAAAGGAAATAGTCGAATACAGTGACAGTCTCGGCGGTCTTTTATCTCTCTCGGACATGGCTGAATTTCACGTAGAAATCGAAAATCCGACTGTGGCTAATTACAAAGATTACGAAATATTAACTTGTGGACCATGGTCCCAAGGTCCTGTCACCGCTCAAGTGTTACAAATCTTGGAAAACGATGATATATCTGCCATCCCACAAAATACTCCGGATTATATTCATTTACTGTCACAAGCATTTAACTTGGCCTTTGCTGATCGGCATGAATTTTATGGAGATCCAGATTTTATCGACGTTCCCATTGTTGGGCTCTTATCCAAAGAGTATACGACGGCACAGAGAGACCGAATTTCGATGCAAAATGCTTTTACTGAAATGCCAGATCCTGGTAATCCATGGATATATGAGGGTAAAAACGGTCAAAACACCTTAAAACACCCAGATATCAACAGAGACAGATTGGAACAAGATACTTCTTATACATGTGTCGTAGACAAATGGGGCAATTCCTTCTCGGCGACACCCAGTGATGCCGTATTTGGTTCTCCTATAGTACCTAGTTTAGGTTTGATGATATCCTCTCGTGGTACTCAAAGTTGGCTTGATCCGGATCATCCTTCCTCTGTGGCGCCATGGAAGAGACCTAGGTTGACTCCAAATCCGGCAATGGCTTTTAAAAACGGACGGCTTTTTATGCCATTTGGCACCCCCGGTGGTGATGCACAGTGTCCCGCAATGGTTCAAACATTCTTGAACGTTGTTGAATTCGGCATGAACCCGCAGGCAGCAATAGAGGCTCCGCGTTTCGTCCCGTGGAATTTCCCTAATTCGTTTTGGCCCCATGCTTATCACCCGGGATTAATTCATTTGGAAGGACGAATCTCTAGGGAGGTAGGTCAAAATCTATCTACTAGAGGCCACAAGGTCGAGTTCATTGATGATTGGTCCCCCAGCACCGGCGCAATGTCATGCATACTCGTAGATCAAGAAACCGGATCCTTAAGCGCTGGTGCAGATCCTAGAAGGGATGCCTACGCTATTGGTAGGTAATTTCAATTCGGTGGGCGATAACGACCATATGGGCCTGCTAACAGGGCTAAAGGTTTTAGAGATAGGGGAACATGTATCCGCGCCTTATGCCGCTGCTAATTTCGTTAGGTTAGGTGCTGAAGTCGTCAAAATAGAGACACCTAGAGGGGATGTATCAAGGAAACATGGACCCTACCCTAATAATATTCCAGACATGGAACAGAGCGCTTTATTTCTAGCTCATAATCATGGAAAGAAAAGTGTTTTATTGGACCTGAACACTCCAGCTGGACAAAGTCATCTTAAGGCTATGATTCCCCATTTCGACCTCGTTGTGGAGAACCAAAAACTTGGTTTCTTTGACGACCGTTCTTTAGGGTTCAGTAAAATGGATAGGATTAATCCTTCCCTTATTTGGATATCAATATTGCCATTTGGTGAAACAGGTCCTTATTCAAATTATCTTGCTGATGATTTAATACTATTTCACATGAGCGGAAACGCACATGGCATGATTGGTCCTGTGGAAGACCCGAACCTAGAACCTCCGATAAGAGCGGGGGGTTATCAATCACATATGGTGGCCGGATTAACTGCTTCTACGGCCGCAATGATTGCGAACTATAGAAGACTGAATACCGGTGAAGGGTGCAGGATAGTCGTTTCCGAATTGAATTCCATGATAACTATGGCAATTAGTGGAATCGCCAATACTGCATTCGGTCAGCCATCTCCTACCCGACAACTCTCTAAGGTTGAAGGATCCTCAATAGGAGGTATGGTTTCGGCTATAGGTGGGGTCTTAAAATGTATTGATGGGTATGTAGCGATTTCTCCACGAGAGGATGCTCAATGGGAACGATGGCTAGATATATTAGGGCGTCCTGATTGGTCAAAAGAGGAAAAGTTCCTCTCCAGAGAAGGGAGACAAAACAATGTTTCCGAATTGTGGGACCTACTCACAGAATGGTCTTCTTCCAAGTCAAAATTCGATATTGCTAAGTGGGGACAGGAAAAACGGATACCTTGTTTTCCTGTAAATACTATTCAAGATTTATTGGTAGATAAACACTTAGAGGCTCGAGAATTTTTCGTAGAGATAAGCCATACTCAAGGTGGTAATCTATTGCACCCTGGGTTGCCATATAAATTGAGTAATGCAGATTTACCCAAAGGTATGATTTCGGCTCCTACACTAGGGGAACACACAGAAGAGATTTTTGAACGGTATGTCAGAAATGAATAATCTACCCCTATCAGGTCTACGTATCTTGGATTTCAGTTGGATTATTGCAGGCCCAACAGCAGCAAGGCATCTCGCTTTAATGGGTGCAGAGGTTATAAAGATTGGTAGCTCAAGAAGACCAGATCCTTCTTCTAGAGGAGCTCCTTTCCAAGTTTACAATCAATCCAAAGAGTATTGCGCCCTTAACTTATCCACTCATGAAGGGTTGAACATCGCCAAAGAACTCGTCTCGACCAGTGATGTTGTAATAGAAAATTTTGCGGCAGGGGTGTTTGAAAGAATTGGTTTAGATTATGTAACCCTTAAAAATCTACGCCCCGATGTCATTATGGTTTCTTCAGCCGGAACTGGGCACACTGGACCTGATAAAGACTATGTTGCTTACGGGAGCCTGCTGCAGCACTACACTGGGTGGAACACAATTTCCGGTAATGGTGATGGTGAACCCATTAAGGGGGGGCTCTGGGCTGATCCATGGGTTGGGATGGAGCTGGCTATGATAACTGTTGCTGCAATAAACCATAGGATGGCGACAGGCAAAGGACAGTATATTGATTTTTCAATGGCAGAGTCTCTAACAGCGTCGATTCCTACAGGTCTTTTGGAATATCAGATGACAAACTCCTTGCCTGTTCCGAATGGGAATGAGGATCCCATTAACTCACCCCATGGTCTCTATAAGTGCCAAGGCTACGATGCATGGATTGCTATTAGCATACAAAATACCACTCAGTGGCAAAATTTATGTATGACTATAGGGAAAAAAGATATGTCGCTTGATTGCAGGTTTGCATCTCCACAACAACGGAGGGATAACATTTCTGAAATAGATTCCCTAATAACAGAGTTCACTTCAGGGTTAACTCCCCACAACGCTATGGAAATTCTCCAGGCCAACGGAATACCATCCGGCCCTTCAATTAATATAGCTCAAGTTTATGAGGATCCTCATACGACCGACTCGGGTTATCTCACGCCTCGAATTTATCCAGATGGGGTGACAAGATTAATGCCAGGGATGCCATGGACATCCAACATAGAGAACTCGATTCATCAGGAGGCCGCTCCTGACATTGGGGACAGTAACCCCCGAATTTATAAAGAATTGATGGGAATCTCATCTGAAGACTATGAAACCTATCTGGAAAACCAAATAATTTATTAGGAGAATTCGAAAATGGCAGTAGATTACATAAGAAGAGACGGAATCGGGTATGTGACCATTAACAATCCATCCAAGGCCAACATATTAGATAGGCAAACTTCCAATGACATTAGTGAAATTTGGAAAGATATATGGGAAGACCCGGACGTTAGAGCTGTCATATTGACAGGTACTGGTAATCGGCATTTCTGCGCTGGCCATAACCTCGATTCACGGCCTGATATAACAGCTGAAGAAAGAGAAAGGATAAGAGCGGAAAATATATTCTGGCCCCTGGCAGGAACTGTTAACGGAGCACGGATTGGTGCTGATGGAAGATTGGGAGATCATTACCCACAGATCTGGAAACCGGTCATTGGAGCCATAAATGGCTGGGCTGCTGGGGCTGGCTTTTATTTGATGCTCACTTCCACTGACATTCGTTTAGCTTCGCTGGAGAATGCAAGATTTAAGTTTGCCTTGCTTACTCAAGGATGGGTAGGAAGTGGACCGGGAGCCACCTATCTAACAAGACAGGTTTCTCATGCTGATGCAATGAAAATATTGTTAACAGATGAGCCATTTGATGCTTCCGAGGCATTAAGAATGAATCTAATAAACGAAGTTGTCCCTCATGAAGATTTAATTAAAAGAGCTGAAGAAATTGCTTCAGGGATCGCAAAAATGCCGCCGCTCGCGGTAAGAATGATGAAGGAATTTGTAATTAGATTTAAGGATATACCAATAACCGAGGCTTGGAGAGTACAAACACTAATGAACGCATTATTGACTCAACTTAGTGCGGATGGCGAAGAAGGCAGACGGGCTTTCTTGGAAAAGCGACCTCCAGACTTTACTGGCTCTATACTTCAAAAGGGAGACCCATACGAATCTCTAACGGATGAAGAGAGAGCAAGATTAGATGAAATTCGACGAGAACAATTAGGTTAAAGGATTAAGAATGTCTCAATACAGCGCCTGGAAGGTGAACAAAGAAGAAGTTGTTGCAGAAAATGGGATTGTTACATCAGCCCTACCTCTGTCAGCTGAAGCGGGTCTTTCTATATTAAAGGCTGGAGGCAACGCCATAGATGCCGCAGTAGCCATAGGATTTTGTAATGTGGTTCAGGAACCATACATGGCAAGCATTGGTGGGATGGGTTACATGGTGGTTCATTTGGCTGATGAAGGTAAAACTATGGGTGTAGATTTCAATGGAAGAGCCCCACAGGGAACCACCAATGAAATGTATGATGTCATTGGACCATCGACAGGGGCAGGATATAAAACTTTTGATGTCGTGGATGATGCAAACAATAGTGGACCTCTATCAGCTACTGTACCGGCAACATGCGCAGGTTTTTGTGAAGCTCATAAACGTTTTGGAGTGCTTTCTTTGGAGCAAGTCTTGGAGCCGGCAATTGCGTTAGCTTCGAATGGGTTTGATACTAATTGGTACTTAACCATGTCCGCCGCAAATATGTACGATACTTTCAACAGTGATTCCCAATTATCGTCAGTGTGGCTTCCTGGCGGAAAAGTTCCCAAAAGCCATCCCAAGCCGGCGACTAAAATCATTCAAAAGGATTTGTCTCATCTACTGGAAAGCCTGGCCAAGAAAGGTAGGGATGCGATGTATTCTGGTGATGTAGCTGAAGCGATAGATGAGCACATGAAAAAAGGCGGAGGCGTTTTACGGAGAAAAGATTTAGAGGACTACCAACCGGTGGTTGGAGAAACTGCCAACACCAATTTCGGCAAATACGATGTAAACGTTGTAAATACTCCAAGTGGAGGCATAACCAACCTTCAAACTCTTAACATTCTGAATCACTTTGATCTGAAGAATATGGGACATAACACAGCAGAATATCTTCATACCTTCATGATGTCTGCTAGACATGCATTTGCTGACAGATTTGGATATTTAGGAGACTGGGAACATCATGACATTCCTATCAATGGGCTGCTTTCATCGTCGTACGCCAAGGAAATTGCCAGACAAGTGAAGGCACCAACATTCGAGATTCGTGACCTTGGACAACGTGAGCCACTAGTCGAATTTATGGAAAATCCTATTCATGACCCATGGAATTACGATACTAATCAAAAAGTTCCGGTTCCATCGCATCCAGCAATGGATACAAATAGTGAAGATACGACACACATAAACGTGGTAGATAAGGATAGGAACGCTGTTTCTTGCACTCATACTGGAGTGTTTGCTAAGGGATTAAACCCGCCAGGTACTGGAGTGGCGATGGTCGGGGGTATGGGATGGTTCATACCAAAACCTGGTTACCCAAATTCGATGGCACCTTGGAAGCGACCGATGAATAATATGTCTCCTTTTATGGTGTTGGAAAACAACCGCCCTATTTTGATGCAGGGTGCCCCTGGCGCAAGAAGAATCATGAACCGAAATGCCCAGGTAATACTTAATGTATTAGTGTTTGGAATGTCTCCGCAGGAAGCTATAATTCAGCCTGTTGTTGATGTGAGCGGTCGGAAAACATTCATCGACAGTAGAATGGATTCTTCCATTGTGAATTCCTTAATTGACTTGGGACACGATATAGAGCTATTGGAGGAAGAACCGGCTCCTACGGGATATTTTGCGAGGCCATCCGCCATACAAATAGACTACGATAAAAATATCTTAAAAGCCGGAGTTGATGCATACAGGCCGACGACCGCCATGGGATATTAAGATGGAATGGTAATACATCGTCAAAGACGGTAGCATTAGCGGGCATGATTCAATATTTTTTGGTCCGACCGTTCCTTAACGAATTTAGGTGAGAAATGGAGACCTATGGGTAAACTACGTTGGTTTCTTCACGTAACTATATCTGCACTATTTGTCGTAGCTCTGCTTAATACATTTATAGGTTATGCATCAAGCAAAAATGAAGTCATCCTGGTAGAAATTAACGGTGCGATTCAACCTTCAACCGTCGATTATCTTAGGAGAGTCATAGCCAAGGCAGAATTAAGCCAATCCACCGCCGTTTTGATTGAACTCGATACCCCTGGTGGGATGCTGGAGTCAACTAGGGGAATTGTAACCTTATTTCTAGAATCCAAGGTCCCTATAATTACCTACGTCACACCGGATGGCGCGCGTGCCGGATCTGCTGGAACATTCATAGTGGCGGCCTCACATATTGCCTCTATGGCTCCTACAACAAATATAGGTGCTGCCTCTCCAGTTTCGGCTGACGGATCCGATCTCAAGACAACCCTCCAAAGCAAAGCAACACAAGATGCAGCCGCTCTAATGCGAAGCATTGCTGACACGCGGGACCGAAATAGTGCTGCCCTCGAGGCCACAATCTTTGAGTCTAAAGCATATAGTTCAGAAGAAGCATTAGATAAAAATATCATCGACATAATTGCAAAAGACCGAGAAGAACTTTTGAGTCTTATCAATGGAATGATAGTCACAACACAAATAGGTACGGAGACCTTAAATACTGAAACAGTCAATTTACAAGAAGTAGAGAGAAACTGGAAGGAAAAATTTCTAGATGCTGTCGGTGATCCGAATATCACTTTTATCCTACTTACAATAGGGAGCATTGGATTGACAATAGAATTTGTTAGCCCCGGGATATTGGTGGGAGGATTTGTCGGCCTGTTAGCCACAGCTTTAGCCTTCGTAGGTATGGGGCAATTACCAATCAATTGGCTTGCGATGGTTTTAATATTTGCTGCTGTAGTACTTTTTGTATTGGAAACTCAAGGGGCCGGACTTGGATTCTTTGCTATTGGGGGAACGATTTGCTTTGCTCTAGGAGGATTTCTTTTATATGGTGATTTCGGTAGTAGTCCCATTGAAGGAAATCTTTTCACACTAAGCATGTGGCTGTTGGTTTTGGTAGTGATTGTTCTATCAATACTGCTGCTATTTCTCGTGTTGGCTTTGAGAGACACCATGTCGAGGGGCAGTCCTAGCAACTATGCCTCTGTCATAGGAAGTGAGGGTATAGTTCGTGTTGCGTTAGATCCCACTGGAACAGTTTTGGTAGGATCTGAACTATGGACTGCGACATCAGATCATCCTCTCGAGATCGAAAAGGGGAAGGTAGTTGTGATAAACAGTTACGATGGAGTTCAATTGTTAGTGTCTGAAAAAACAAAAGAGGTTTAAGGAGTCATATATGATCCCACTTATCAAGATTGTACGACAATACGAAAGATTGGCCGTCTTCACACTTGGGAAGTTTAGTGATAGGGGCGGTTTGAAAGGTCCTGGTTTGCGTATTTTGGTTTGGCCTATCCAGACTTCAACAACTATTGACCTCAGAGAAGAAGTAATAGACATCCCTCGCCAAACAAATATAACGAGCGACAATGCCCCTTTAGATATCGATTTCTTAGTCTTTTTAAGGCCTATCGAACATGAGGCTCAAAAAGTCGTTCTTGAAGTTGTAAATTACCATCAAGCAGTAATCGGAATGGCTACCACGATATTAAGGGCTGTGGTCGGTGAAATGACTGTTGACGAGGTACTATCCCAACGTGAGCGAATAAATGACGAATTGCGAGTCAAGTTAGATGAAATCACCGGACGCTGGGGAATCAAAGTTACTCAGGTTGAAATAAAGGAAATAGAACCAGCTGCCGACATACAAGCAGCGATGAACAGGCAAATGGCTGCAGAAAGATTACGAAGAGCTGAGGTCACCGAAGCTGAAGGAAAAAGGCAGGCATCCATAACCGTTGCAGAGGGAGAGAAACAAGCTGAAATATTGAGAGCAGAAGGCCAACGTCAGTCCGACATCCTTACGGCGGAAGGAGACCAACAAGCTCAAGTTTTGAGAGCTCAGGGTTTCAGCACAGCTCTGGACCAAATATTTAGCGTAGCACAGAATGTTGATACGAAAACTCTTAGTTTGCAGTACTTTGAGACGCTCAAAGAAATGGGGAAAGGTGATTCTACAAAATTCATTTTCCCAATGGAATTCACTAAGTTACTCGGCCCCTTTGCTTCAGCATTGTCGTTGATCGAGGATAAATCATCAGACGAGGATGCCTCCCGGGAATCTGAAGATTAATTTAGCTACTTAATAAACAATAAGACGGGTTATATGGTGAAATATGACGAATGAAAACAATTCTGCTCCACTCGCTGGCATAAGAATGCTGGATCTGGGTCGCTACCAGGCAGGGCCGAGATGTGCCTTGATGTTCGCTCGCATGGGAGCTGAAGTTATCAAGGTAGAGGCCCTCAATGGTGATGAAAGTAGAGAAAATGGACCGAGAGTGAGAGGTCAAAGTGCTTACTGGGTGCAATATAACAGCGGGAAAAAAAGTTTGGCGATTGATCTTCGGACAGAAAAAGGTAAGGAAGTCCTAACCCGATTGGTAAAGAAGTCAGACATATTTCTCCAAAATTTCCGGCCAGGTACGATAGACATCATGGGCTTTGGCTACGACGTCTTAAAAAAACTTAATCAAAAGATAATTATGATAAATGCCTCAGCATATGGCCAATATGGACCTCATCGGAACAAGGTTGGATTTGATCCGATCGGGCAAGCAATGGGAGGGATGATGTCTTTGACCGGCTTAAAGGACGATCCACCGATCAAAACCTATTTCCCTCTGATCGACCGCATCACATCATTACATGCAACTATCGGGGCTTTGGCTGCATTATGGGAACGGGAAATTTCAGGTGAAGGACAAGCAATAGATGTATCTCTCGCAGATACCGGATTTACTGTTAACGAAATACCCTTGACTGCCTATCTTGGGAACGGGTATGTAACGGAGAGAGCCACTAGTTACGGAGGTGCTGAAAACCCTCTCGGCGGGATGTATGAGACATCCGACGGTTACGTAATAATTGCTGCCGGTAATAACAATATTTTTCAAAGAATGTGTGACGCAATCGATAAACCTGAATGGAAGACAGATGAAAGGTTTTTAACCCGAACATCTAGGGCTGAGAATGGAGAAGACATAAACTCAGTTCTATCAGGGTGGTTCCTCGAAAGGAAGATGAAAGAGGTCGTAGATTATCTATCTGAATATAGTATTCCCTGTGCACCAGTTAATAATGTTGAACAGGCTGCCCAAGAGTCTCACCTGCATGAAAGAGAAATCTTGATGGAAGTTCCAGATCCAATCGCTGGAAAAATACATGTAGCGGGAAAAATGATCAAATTCAGTAGAACAGAAATGGTTGTCGGTTCCACACCCACGGTAGGCCAACATACTGAACAAATATTAAAAGATATTGCTGAATATTCGGAGGACGAAATACAGGAAATGGAAGATGGAAGGGTTGTTTCTCGGGGCTAATAACTTTTGTCTATTTCTTGTAGTTAGTCTTGAAATCTATTTGTGGGATATGGCTAGGACCCTCCTACAAGCTGATTAGAAGCGCTCCGCAAATTTTTCTTTTGTGGCGACCTCAAAAAATTCTATTTTGTAATCTGCTATCAATGGGAACATTTCAGCATTTGCGTCCAAAACATTCTGAGGAACATTAGGCATTCTATTTGCGTCTATAGTTTCCTGCATCCACTCGGCACAAACAGTAAATTCCTCAGCAGGGGTACCGGCTCCACCAATATATATGGTGGCTTTGCCTCTTCCAGTGTTTTCCTCATATGAATCACAAATATCTTTTAATAATTTAGCCACCTGCCAGCAATCTTTTCGCTCAACTTTACACACTCGTCTGATTAGAAACATTAGTACTCCTCAAAGCTTAAACATCTTAGGGTATTCAAGTCCCCATAGTAAAAATATTGTACACGCCGAAGACTGATCAACTTCTAGCCTGATAGCGACATGATCTTGTACATATGCTTATAGAGTTTGAAGGCCTGTTTTACAAAGTTTAGCGTTCCACTGTTCTTCGTCTCATCCCTATGTACTTGAACGGCATTTTGAAACAATGAAAATTCTGTATGATATACATTTTTCCCATTTTTGATTACGGCATTTGCAAATCTTCTAGATTCTTCAGCTGGCACCAGCCTATCGTGGAGGTCGTGCATTAGCAAAACATCTGCCTTGAGCATGTCAATATTGGTACTAGGAGAGACAGCGGATAGAAAACTATAGGTCTCATCGTTCAGATTCATTATCGCCTTATCTGCCTCCGGTAAAGTCGGATTACTCAATAATGCTAGAACAGCCTTTCCACCCAAGGTTAAGGAATCATGCTCATTTTGATTCCAACTCCCTGTATCCACTATGCCGTTTAAAATCTGTTCATCAATATCTCCCGCACCTTCAATCAAATGGGAATTAACCAGACTTTTTGTCAGGCGATCTGGTGACCATCCGTAAGTTTCAGAATCATCAAATCTAGTGCTGGCTGACGTCGATTTAACGAGATCGAAGGCGTCAAAATAACCTGCGAATGAATTGATGAAAGCAACTTCTTCATTGATCTTGGGAGATTGAGCTGCAACAACAGCCATCGAGGCTCCAGTGCAGATACCACCCATTCCAACTCGCTTTCTATCAACTCTTTCATGATTTTGGAGATGCTGAAAAGCGTCTACTAATACTTCTATATCGGTGACGATCAGTCTATTTTCGGTCTGGGTCTCTAGCCAAGGTATCAACACAACCATTCCCGTCCTTGCCAACCCTTCTGCCAAAGCAACGATTCGCTCTTCTTCTCGATCAGGAGGAACAATACCCATGAAAAACACAACCCCTGCGTGAATTCCGTCTCCTGATGGAAAATAAATATCGGCTTCCGAAATTCCCTGGGAAGAGTGAAAGGTAATTTCTTTCTTGGTCGGAGTGCCTGAAACATATTCTAAAGGTTTCACTGGTATTGCTGGCAAAATCTGAGGAATAAATAGAGCTGCCTTAATGGAATTTCTCACATGAGGCGTAGTTATCAGTATCCCCAATATAATAAGAATTAACAGAAATATTTTTATTGATTTATGCATTTGGTAATTCCTATTACCAAGAAGGTTACCGTCTTAGTTATTTGCTGTGATATCGGTAGTATACTTTCAGTGAGAATTTTATAGGAAGGTTTGTATGTCGACTTACGTATTAATCCATGGTTCCTATCAAGGCGGATGGATTTGGAAACCAACTGCCGAAAAACTAGTTAAGAAAGGCCATACTGTATATGCTCCAACCCTTGACGGTTGTGGAGAACGTTCTATTTCCATACGGCCAGGTATTACAATCAAGAGCCAAGCAGAAGAGATATCCGGGTTTATACATTATCAAGATTTAACCGATCTAATATTGGTCGCGACCAGTACCGGAGGGTTAGTAACCTGTAAGGTTGCAGAACTATCTCGAAGTCGAGTACGGGAGGTGATTTTTGTGGACGCTCTTGCACCTCAACCCGGAGAGAAAGTGCAAGACATCGTAGTAAGGGACCCAACCTACCCTCAGACAATCACTGAACTGACACGGGGGCCATCTCCAGCAGAGTTAGAAGACCGCCTTTTCCAAGAGCTAGATCCTGAAGTGAAAAAATGGGCTATGGAACGGGTTACTATGCACCCTATAGAAGCTACTGATGCTCCTGGTGAATTAGACAACTTTTGGAATCAAAAGTGGACTGCGACTGTAATCAGGTGCACCTTAAGCTCGAATCCATCAAGAGAACATCAACAGCGTACTGCCCAAAAATTAAACGCCAAATGGCATGAGTTGGAAGCAGGTCATTATCCAATGCTCAGTCATCCTAAAGAATTGTCCACACTACTCGAGAAATAATAGACCTCCTTTATTTTTAATAACCGAAAACGGAAGTATCTAATGGGTACTCTTTACATATTGGGAACACCTATAGGTAATCTCAAAGACATCACCTTCCGAGCGATCGATATACTTTCCCAGGTTGCTTTTGTCGCTGCAGAGGACACTAGAGTGACTCAGAAATTGTTGAGTCGATACAATATAAAAGCTAGGAAAATTAGTTTCAACAAAGATAATTATGCAAAGAAAATCCCGGAAATATTACAGGAATTGGAGAAGGGAGATATTGCCTTAGCCACGGATGCCGGAACCCCTGGGATAAGTGACCCAGGATATGAATTAGTTAAGGCCGCTGGCATTGCGGGTTTTTCCGTCGTGGGAATTCCTGGACCTTCCGCAGTAACAAATATCTTATCGATGTGCCCCTTCCCTATTGAGGCCTTTGTATTCCTTGGATTCCCACCACGGCGACAATCAGATCTAGTGCAATTTCTCAAGGAATATGGAGTCTGGCCAGTCCCTGTGGTCTTGTTTGAATCCCCAAGGCGATTAAAAAAGCTACTGGAACAATTAACAGATATATATCCTGACCGCCTCATTTTCATAGGCAGAGAAATGACCAAAATGCATGAGGAAACATTCCATGGCAAACCGGCCGATGCTCTAGCATATTTCAGAGAGCCAAAAGGAGAATTTACCTTAGTTTTATCGAAACCGGACATCGAGATCAAATATCTTGATAGAACTGACATCATGAATCTGATACACAAATTATCTGAGGAAGGGCATGGTATCAGAGAGATTTCCCGGGAAATAGTTTCAGCAGCGAACTTAAACAACAGTGAAGCTTACAAATTAGTCCTTGATACACTTGAATAAATACAAAAAAATTCCAGATGTAAATACTCTATGGCGATCGAAAAAAACATACCCACTGTCAGTCCTAATTTGGTCTCAATATTAGAACTCTCAAAAGGACAACTACTAGCCTCTCTAGAAGCCCTTGGACAACCCAAATATAGAGTCGACCAGGTATGGCGTGCAATCTACCGAGAGGGCAAAACTACCTTTGAAGACATGACTAACTTAAGTAAAGACCTAAGAGGGGTATTGAGTCAAAACTACTCTATTGGAAATGCAACTACGGTCCTTTCCAAACAGTCTGCTGACGCTAGCACCGATAAGATTTTATTCAAGTTGCCTGACGGTGAATTAATCGAAACCGTTTTAATGAGGTATGAGGCAGACGGTCATCGAAGAGGAAGAAAAACCGTATGTGTATCTACTCAGGCGGGCTGTGCCTTGGGCTGTACCTTCTGCGCTACAGGCCAGCAAGGGTTTAGACGAAACCTGACGATCGGGGAGATAACAGAACAAGTTTTGACGATGGAGAGATTAGCCCGGTTGGAAGATCAGGAAGAAATAAAAGCTGGCACTAGATCCCGCGGCGAACTTCAAGGGGTTACAAATGTCGTTTTTATGGGGATGGGGGAGCCATTGGCCAACTACGAAAACATGATGGAATCAATCCGCATTCTTAATGATCCGAAAGGGATCGGAATCGGAGCTAGGCACATAACGATATCTACCGTGGGACTTGTTTCCGGTATAGAGAAACTCGCTACAGAGGACCTCCAAATAAATCTCGCTGTTTCCTTACACGCGCCGGATAACGAAACCAGGTCAGAGACTATGCCAATAAATAAAAGGTATCCCATCGAGCAGCTGATTGAAGCATGCCAATATTTTGTGAAAAAGACTAAACGGCGCATATTTATCGAGTATGTATTGTTGAAAGGTCAAAATGATACCCCAGTGCATGCCAGTAAACTTGGAAGGGTTTTGAAAGACCTTCTCTGCCATGTAAACCTTATTCCGGTGAATCCTACAGGTGAAGGACCGTACAGACGAACTGAGTACAAAGAGGCGCAAAGGTTTCAATCGGATCTGAAAAAATTCAATGTCCCTTCCACCGTGAGGATGGAGAAAGGCATCGATATAGACGCTGGATGCGGCCAGCTAAGAGATCGAGCCTTAGCCCTAGAAAACTAAATGGAGGTCTTGGACAACGTCTATTACAATTCAGCAATAGATCTTGTGCTAATATTCGAAGGCATCCCTTCAGGAGAAAACGGTTAACCTATGCCCGAAAACATTCTTGTCTGTGTGGCCTGGCCATACGCCAACGGTTCTATACACCTTGGGCACGTTGCAGGGGCATACCTACCGGCCGATATTTTCGCCCGCTATCATAGAATCAAAGGTAATAACGTAATAATGGTGTCTGGCAGCGATGCACATGGAACCCCAGTAACCATCACCGCCGAAAATGAAGGGGTATCTCCCGAGGAAATAGCAAACAAATATCAGCAAGAATTTCTGAACGACTGGGACGGCCTAGGTATCAATTGGGACCTTTTCACAAGCACCCATACAGATAATCATTTCGGTGTCACTCAAGATATATTTCTCAGACTGTACGAAAAAGGATTCATCTATAAAGACACTATGTCGCAGCCATTCTGTGAAGACCACGATAGGTTTTTGGCCGATAGATATGTCGAAGGTATATGCCCTCATTGCAATTTCAATGGTGCCAGAGGGGACCAATGTGATGATTGCGGCAACACACTCGACCCAAAAGATTTAGTCGATATAAAACATAAAGATTGTGACTCAACGCCCATATTTAGAGACACTGAACATTTTTTCCTGAAACTTAGTGCATTTCAAAAGGATTTGATCGATTGGGCATCTGAAAAATCTCATTGGAAACCAAATGTAAAGAATTTCACTCTCGGTTTTTTGGAAGGAGGCCTGATAGATAGAGCCATCACCCGAGATATAACATGGGGCATACCTATTCCACTTGATGGATATGAAGACAAACGAATCTATGTATGGTTTGAAGCCGTCATAGGTTATCTTTCAGCCTCCATAGAATGGGCATCGCAAACCGATAACCCAGACCAATGGGAAGATTACTGGAAGAAAGATTCAAAACCCTACTATTTCATGGGAAAAGACAACATCCCCTTCCACACCGTGATTTGGCCAGCGATGCTGATGGGGTATGAAAATCTCAATCTACCATATGATGTCCCCGCAAATGAATACGTCAATATGGAAGAAAAGAAGATTTCTACGAGTAGAAACTGGGTCGTTAATCTAAAAGACTATCTTGAACGGTATGATCCAGACCCGCTCAGATTTTCATTAGCATCAATAATGCCCGAAACAAGTGATTCAAATTTTTCTTGGTCGGAATATGTTAGAAGAAACAACGACGAATTAGTGGCTACATTTGGAAATCTAGTACACAGAGTACTTTCGATGACTAACCGATACTTTGACGGTGTAGTGCCAGAACCTAAAAATCAAGATGACCTGGACAGCTCCTTACTCAAAAAAGGTTCTGAAACTCTATCAATGGTCTCCATTGAACTGGAAAGTTGTAGGTTTAGAAGAGCTTTGGAACATTCGATGTCTCTCGCACAAGAAGCTAATCGGTATCTTGAGGAAAAATCTCCTTGGACCGCAGCCAAAAATGACCCTGAATCTGCGGGCAATACTCTTTACCATTGCCTAAACGTTATAAACTGCCTCAAGATAACTTTAGCTCCAATTCTTCCATTCAGCGTTGAAAAACTTCATACCATGTTGGGATTTGAAGGAAGTCCAACAGATCAAGGTTGGAATTGGACCCCAGATGAGGTAAGCCCGGGGCATAAATTAGGTGAAGCAAAAGCCCTGTTTATCAAACTGGAAGACAGTGTAATCGACGAAGAAGTCAGCCGGTTGGGTATTAGCTAGGAAACTATTATATTGCAAGCCTTTTCCATATTAGAACCGATATCAGATCAATTAAGTTTAGTTGATGATAGGCTGCAGGAATTTTCAAACAGTTCCGACCTTCCTTCCTTGAAGGAATTACTCACTCATGTATTTGATTCAACTGGGAAACTAGCAAGGCCAGCCCTAACCTTACTTACAGCTGGTTTTCATCCAAATGACGGAAAAAAAGTTGTAACTATGGCAACAGCTGTAGAAATGCTACACGTCGCGACCTTGATACATGACGATACAGTCGATGAAGCCGACACAAGAAGAGGAAGAGTCACAGTAAGCTCCAATTGGGGTCAGCATACAGCGGTTCTTCTTGGCGATTACGTCTTCGCGGCTTCAGCGACCTATGTCTGTGCCACTGGTAACATCAGGGTAATAAAGAGATTCTCTGAGACAATTATGGATCTATCAAGAGGACAAATGCAGGAAACCGTGAACAGTAGAAATATAGACCATGGTATGGAAGATTACCTTAAACGGATTTATTTCAAAACTGCCTCATTGTTCTCAACCTCAGGGGAATCAGGAGCCATCTTGAGTGGGGCACCTGAATCGACGGTGCAGATTCTGAAAACATACAGCAATAAAATAGGACTCGCCTTTCAGGTGGTTGATGACGTTTTGGATATCACCGGTACCGAACAAGAAATAGGCAAACCGGTGGGCAGCGATCTATTAAATGGCGTAATAACTTTACCAACTATCTACGCGATGGAAAATCCCGATTGTCGTCGAAATATAGAGCTATTTCTCGCAGATCCATCAAACAGCAACCTCCATTCAGAAATCGTCGAAATGGTAAAAGCCTCCGATGTTAAAGAACGTTCATACGAATACGCAGAACGATTAATCGAAGAGGCCAAGCTAGTTATAGAGCCACTCGAAGGAAATGATTGCAAAAGGTCACTGCTACTTTTGGCTGACTTCATTATCTCAAGGAATAATTAAGGAAATTTAATTCGGATCCAAAATTTCTTTTGGTTTCCAAACCGGACCGAACATATTCAATGAGAGTCCTGTACCAATGATTAATAATCCAATTCCAACCGCCCAAAAAATCACTGAGAGATTCCATGAGAACAGAACGCACATGATTCCGACCGCACAAACAAAAATTAACCGCACCAAACTTATCAAGACCGGTACAACCATTTTCCCTGTCCCTTGATTAGCAAAATATAAGGTCTGTCCTCCTCCAAAGAATCCATAGAAAGGACCAGCAATAGCTAGATACATGGCTCCGTATTTATAAACTTCAGAATCCGATGTAAACCTATCAAGCCATAAACTAGGTTCAATGGCTGACATGATCCCTATTATTGCAGTAATAAGAAAGGTCGCAGCACAACCTAGCCAGGCTACATTTCTTGCCCTAACAAATTGCCTAGCTCCGAAATTGACACCAACCACTGTGGTTAGTATTCCCCCAACCCCAAAAGCAATTGGTGTGAGAATTATCTCCAACCGACTCCCTAATCCATATCCTGCAAGGGCAGCGTCTCCATATCGTCCAATTACCCAGGTGACTACAACCAAGGAGGCGGCTATAGATGTGCTGTTAATTAGCCCGATACCTCCAACCTTCATAATGTCATTAATGACATCAATGTTGAATTTGTAAGGTATTAGTCGTATTTCCAATTTCCTCCGGGTCATTACATAAACTATGTAGCCACCGGCAACTATCTGACAAAGGACAGTTGCGATCGCAGGCCCAGATATTCCCATTGATGGAAATGGTCCCCAGCCTAAAGTTAATGCACCGGATAATATGATTTGGGAAATGCTGCTAAGTATGACAATTGTAGAAAGTAAAGAAATTTGTCCTATCGCCCGAAGCCAAGACATCCCAACAAAGAACAAACACCCTATAAAGGCAGCCCCGAAGAGGACCCTAGAATAGATAACCGAACCTTTCAATACTTCTTCAGTGGCTCCTAAAAACGAAAATATGGGCCTACAGAAAACCCCCAAGATAATGGTGTAAATCGCTGCCATCACCGCAATTATTATCAAGGAATGCCAAGCAGCTTCTTGCGCCTTCTCTCTATTGCCCGCACCCAAAGCCCTTGCTACTGACGAAGTGACTCCTCCTCCTATGGCTCCTGCTGCCATCATCTGGAGTAGTGACTGAAAGGGAAAGACGACGGCCAGACTCGCCAAGGCCGCTGTCCCCAATTGCCCTACAAATCTAGCATCTGCCAACATTATGGACGTCATGGTGATAACTGCAATGGAGTTTGGGACTGCCAGTTTAAGCAGCATCCCAACTATAGGGGCTTCAAGTAAAAATTTAACCCGGTCAGATGAGGAGTTTTGCATCTGAATAAAATCATCCTAGTGACAAATAGACAATCGAAAGATTGTAACAGCTAGAAATTAAATATCTGAATGGGAATTTGGCGTGGAAGATTTGTTATGTTTAAGTCCTTAACTGTGTAAGTTCACAAAAAAAGGGCCTCCGATTGGGGGCCCTTTTTAATATATCTACGCAGCCGTATTCCAGAAAATTAACGTTTCAATCTACTCACAATATTCGGGGGAGGGCCTAAATACCTGATCATCTGTTAGGAATTTAAACAAATCCCATTCCTCGTTTGATATAAAGCCATTGTCGTAAAGTAAACTATAATTCCCTCCCCCTTGGTTCCATTCGCTTATCACAGAACCGAATGAACTTTCTATCTCACCCATTCTGCCTTCAACTATACAAACATCTCCAAAGTTAACCTGCATTTGCCTATGTGCAGCAGAGAAATAATTGCCTTCAGTGCTATGTTGAGAAAGATTAGATTCCTTCATCATGTCGTCGATACATTTCCTGAGATTATTAGGACCTACACAGGGCCCTTCGTTTATCACGTCGTCAGAGGAGACCAAAGCATTTTCATATGCCAGTTGGTGATCCCTTGATATCCGGTATACAGGCTCCTCTATGATCGCCATTTGCTCAGATACCCCTGCGAGTGACTCCCGAGTGTCAGTCTCCAATTGTTCTAAAACGCCTGCTATGGAGTTAGTATGTTCAAAAACCGATTCCAGTTGGGTTTGCAGGTCAATCCGTAACATCTCTAAATCATCCTGAACCCAGTCAAGGTTGGGTCGAGGTTCCGATGCAAGGTCTGCGACAGTGCCTTGTATTTCGTTTGCTCTCTCATCCAGATTAACTAGGATGGACTGCAGGTAATTCGCAGTTTCTTCCAAGGAATCTATTCTAGAATGCAACGTTTTCAGTTCGTTATCAAAATCTTCATTTTGTTGAACCTGGCCTTTGAAATCAGCCATATCTGGTTGAGTAGGTTGATCAGGAAGCGGTCTTGGAATTTCCTTAACTACCGAGAGTTCAGTCTCTAGTTTATCAATAGCATTCTTCAGCGTGTAAAATTCTTCCTCTTGCTTACTAAACAAAATCTGAGTTTCCTTTACCTCGGACCTGAAATCTTTCGTAACTGTCTGTATTTGCTGATCTTGTTCTTTTTTGAAATCCCCCAATTGCTGATCCACGTTGACATCAGCAACAGCGCTGGTGACTTCATTCGTTGTTTCGGTATCACCAACGGCACGACCAACAGCGGGGCCACAGCCAACAATAACAACCGATGTAATTAGAGCACTCAGTAATAACAATATAGCTCTCATTGTTCTCTCCTATTAAACATCCTCACCGTCTTTATGAGTATTTTACGGATTTATGGGAAAAATAATAGCGTATTTTCACTTGCACTCAAACCATTGAATATAAACATACAGATTGCTATATGAGATAATCTCCCAAATTTCCTAAAACATTTATTCTCAAAGAAGGTTCATAATGCCTAATATAAATGGCGCTCAAGCTATGTTTCAACAGCTGGTTATGGAAGGGGTTACCGACATTTTTTCTTTGCCCGGGGCTCAAATAATGGCTGCTTTTGATGTCTTACATGACATGCAGGACCAGATCAATTTGGTTCACACTCGCCATGAACAGGCCACAACCTACATGGCTGATGGATATGCTAAAGTCTCTGGGAAACCCGGTGTCGCGATGGTCGTTCCAGGACCCGGAGCTCTGAACGCGACCGCAGGTTTGGGGACGGCCTACGCTTCATCCAATCCCGTACTTTTGATTTCCGGCCAGATACCCAGCACCCTGTTGGGTAAGGATACAGGCCAGCTTCACGAAGTATCTGAACAGCTGGATGTTTTTGAACCCATAACAAAATGGAACCACAGAATTTCAGATGTTTCTGAAGTTTCATCATCTGTACACGAGGCATTTAGGCAGATGACGACCGGAAAACCAGGCCCGGTGGAACTTGAGATAGCTCCCGATATTTTGACACAATCTGGTACTGTGGACCTAATCGAAAAAGAGCTTTATCCATCTCCAAAACCAACAAGAGAACAAATAATTGCCGCAGTTGAATTAATTTCCACTGCCGAGTCTCCTACTATAGTTGCCGGCGGGGGGACTGTTTCCAGCGGTGCCTCGGAGCAGATTAGACGATTCGCGGAGATGCTCCAAATACCTGTCATGACATCACCACAAGCTAAAGGGGTTATTCCAGAGGAAGGTCATCTAGCGACAGGTGTTAACTCTGCCGTCGGACCTGCAAAAACTGTGTTACCCGACACTGATTTGGTAATTGCGATTGGAACCAGATTGTCTTTAAGAGGGGTTTCACAAGATGACATGCCCCCAATTCTTCAGATAGATATAGAACCTAGTCAAGTTGGGAAACAATATGACGTCGAGCTAGGTCTTGTTGGAGACGCTTCAGAAACCCTAACCTCCCTAATCGATGCCTTGTCTGTCGATGAGTCCAAATTAGTTCACCGTAAAGAAAGAGCTATAAGATTAAAAAAGCAATTTGCTGACGAAGTAAAAAGACTTGCTTCTCCCCAACTCTCGGTCATTGATCGCATTTCAAATTCTCTACCTGAAGACGCAATAGTGGTTCAGGGCATGACAAATATTGGGTACTGGAGCAGCGCTGCAATGCCAATGCATACACCCAGAAATTATGTAACATCTTCCTACTTTGGGACTCTGGGATACGCTTATCCTACAGCACTTGGGTGTCAGGCGGCCTACCCAGAACGTAAGGTCATTGCACTCTGTGGGGACGGTGGGTTCATGTACAGTCCTCAAGAGCTTTCAACAGCCATGCGGTATCGTCTTAATACCGTTGCGGTAGTATTCAATAACGGTGCTTATGGTGCCTCTCGATGGGATCAGCAGCATCAATTCAATGGCCGATACATCGGTACCGATCTATTCAATCCAGATTTTGTTGCAATGGCTAAATCCTTTGGTGCTGAAGGTATAAAAACCGACGCAGACAATATTGAACAAGGCCTGAAAGAGGCTATCGCCTTAGATAAGCCAACTCTTCTTGAGGTCGAAGTTCCAAATATGATGCCACCATTCCAAATAGTGGAATAGCTCTTCAAAGAATCCAGTTTAATCTTGATAATATTTCGCGGACACCTCAAATGGATACAAGTTAGGTCTTCTCCTTCGGTATTCAAAAAAGTTTAGGTCTGTGGTCGTCACTCCCGGGGTATTTACCAATACGACTTCATTTGCTATTGGTTGATAAGCCGGCCTGGGAGAAACAACTCCCTTGGCAATTACGATTCGGTATTTTTCGGGGTATATCCCAACAGAATACATTTGTTCCCGACTTGTATTTCCACACCTTAGGGAAGTAAGAACTAAAGTATGACCATCCTCAGTGTCAAGAACCGCTGTTAGACCTCCGTCGTAGTATTTGAATCCACCATGAGTAGGTCGGTCGTCCTCAAATTTGCCACTGAAAAGGGTCCTGACGACACCTGACACAGTGACTGGTGTTCCATGCATATTATCCGTTTTTCCTCCAACAGCCACTGTCAACTGGTTACCAACTCCGGCACTCACGCATGCCGCTACCGATTCTGGGTCAAACAAAGTTTGCAAATACCCTTTTATCCCCAAACTTTGTGCGACCTCCAAAATATGGGTCGAATCTGCACTACTACCTGCTCCTATGTTGTCTCCCACATCCATCAGTACAAATGGTCCATCTGCCTCGCTGGTGTAATTTTGATCCGCATATGACAAAGCTTCTTCAATTGAAGGTGTATCCCCAAGAAATTGTTCCCTAATCTCCCAGGCCTGACTCGCCATCCACTGAGAGGCTTTTTTTGCTGAATCAATATTTCCATCTGCTATAGCCAAAAATCCCATGCCCATCTCTTCCACATCGGCATATGGGTAACCTTCAGCAACACTGCCGTGGATTACGTTTTCCATAGTAAGAGCCCTATCAAGATTTTCCATTACAGCCTTCATAGGGTTTTCGTCGGTATATTGCTTAATTATATTGATAACAACTGGAGGGATTTCTAACCACATGACTGGATCAATCTTTCCAGTGATGGAATCACGCACCATCTCGGCGCATTCGAATGCCCTCATTTTGGGATCCAAATGGGGATTAGTCCTGTAAACCGTCGCTATGTCCACATTAGTTATCATTTTTTGGGAAAGGTTGGCATGCATATCTACGCTTAAGCCAATTTTCACATCCGGTCCGACCAGAGTTCTAACCCGTTCAGCTATCTCTCCGTCAGCGTCAGGATATTCTTCAGAAACAGCTGCCCCGTGTAACGACAAGAGTATTCCATCCCATGGGCCATTCTCAGCTAATAATGACAGCATTTCTTTACTGATAGTTTCAAAAGCATCTGCTGTGATCGTACCGATTGGTCCGGTGATAGCAAATAAAAGAGGTATAACTTCAACCTGATCATTTTCAGAGATCTGTAAAAACCCAGCGTTTGTCGTCTTGGAAGCTTTATACTCCTCTATAATCTCCTCCCCTCGGTATACATTAAAGGCATCGTAATCTGCCGGTACTCGAGAAAATGTGTTTGTTTCATGATAAATGCCCAAGAGTGCTAGTTTCATTTGTAGTACCCGCAGTGTTCCATTGTTTATGTTTGTGTATTATAGGTCTTTGTTTCGGACTTAACTTTGTAGATTTACAGTATGAGATTTCAGGAGATCAAAAATGGACCAAAAGAACTCATTCGATATCAGTAGTGAGTTTTATAATCGAGCCCTCAATTCCCTGGCTGGCGGAGTAAATTCCAACGTAAGGTTGGCCGAAGCTCCCCATCCTCTTTTCTATGAGAGAGCCGAAGGCAGCGAGATAACTGATGTTGACGGAAATACATATATAGATTACGTCTTGGGTCAAGGTCCCATGATATTTGGCCATTCTCCCAAATTCTTGCTTGAGGCAGTAAGCAAAGCCTCAGAGTCGGGTCAACTTTTCGCCGGTCAACATTTACTAGAATTAGAGGCCGCGGAAGCCGTAAAAGAATTAGTACCAAATGCTGAGTTAGTACGATTTGCCGGTTCAGGGACGGAGGCAGTTGAAGCTGCCTTTAGGTTAGCTCGAGCATATACAAAACGAAATAAAATAATCAAATTTGAGGGCCAATATCACGGTTGGTCAGATAGTGTCCTATTTAATACAGCCTCTCCTTTGAGCACACCCAATCCAAACGGATCAATTAAGGCCTCAGCCATGAGTCGAGGAATAGCCGAAGGTTCAGATTCAAATCTGCTAATTTTGCCGTGGAATGACTTTGAAGCTGTAGATTCGACATTCAATCAAAACGGTGGAGAGATTGCTGCAGTGATTACAGAGCCCATTATGTGTAATACCAACTGCATTATGCCGAATCCCGGCTATCTCGAACATCTGAAAGAATCTTGCGCCAAAAACAATTCTTTACTTATATTTGATGAGGTCATAACAGGATTTAGAGTCAGTGCCGGTGGGGCCCAAGAATTATTTAGCATCACACCAGACTTAGCCACTTTCGCCAAGGCTGCCGCCGGGGGCTACCCAGTATCAATCCTTACAGGTAAAAAGGAAATAATGTCCATGATAGGTGCTGGTGAAGTAATGCATGGAGGCACTCTGAATGCCAATGTTATGTCGATGGCGGCAACAAAAGCCTCTCTGGAGCGTTTATCTGACAAAAAGGCGCAGACAAACAAGAAATTGAACGAATTAGGAGGGAGCCTTATGGAAGGGCTCAAAGAGATTAATGCCAGACTGGAGCTTGGTATGCTTATCCAAGGACCAGGTTCAGTTTTTGCAGTCAGTTTTACAGACGGAAAAGAAATTTTCGATTACAGGAGCCATGTTGAGAATTCTTCCACAGATAAATACTTAACATTTGTCACCGGAATGATGCAAAAAGGAATCAGGATAAATTCAAGAGGCATATGGTTCCTGTCAGAAAGCCACACCACCCAAAACATAAGGAAGACTCTGTCCGCTGCCTCCGAAGTTCTAGAATCAATGGCTTTCTAAGATACTACCTCGTTCGTTCATATATTTGAACTCGATGCCTATTACTCTCAGTAACATAAATACGACCAAAATCGTCAATTTTTACTGAAGTAGGTCCCCAGAAGAATTTTTCTATATGTGCCGATTCTTCATGTGGATCCCCTCCAAATTGGCCTGCATCTGGTTCTAAATTAGATCGAGATCGCGGTTCGGCTTCTTCGTAGTTACCTTCAAGATATTCATTTGCCCATTTCGATATCGTAGCTTGTCCTCTTATGGTCTCTATAAAATTCCCATCTTCGTCTAAAATAACCAGTCTTTCATTCCCCCAGTCAGTCACGTAAATATTTCCCTCACCGTCGACAGCAACACCTGATGGATTTTTAAATTCACCATCACCTGACCCCGAGCTACCAAAGCCTCTAAGAAAACTTCCAGAGACGCTATATTTGGCTATACGGTCATTAGCCCAATCAGCTACATAAACCGACCCATCTTCTCCTACACAAACGCCCCAAGGCATTCTTAGGTGATCCTCAGCATCATTACCAAAACTCATAATGAAGATTCCATCTTTCGTGAATTTCTGAATTCTGTTATTTAGATGATCGGCGACAACAAGGTTTTGTTCATTATCAAATGCAATACCTGAAGGTCCCATCAGTTGCCCTTCACTCTTCCCGGCCTGACCCCAATGCTTAATTGGGTCACCTTCATGTGAAAAGATGTTTATACGGTTGTTTTGTTCATCGCTTACATAAACGTTGCCTTCAGCATCTGCTGCCATGCCTGTAGGCCATCTGAATTCTCCCAACCCTTCACCGTATCCCCCATAAATCCCAAAATATTCGCTGTCGATGTCATACATCGTAATTCTCAATTGAGCGGCAGCTGGCACATATGCCCTGCTAACTGTATGTAGCCTCCCATCCTTCCCAATAGCGGTATCAACCGGAAACATGAACCCTCTGCCATCCATAACACATATACCAATCGTGTGGCTGTATTTGAGGAATGTATTTTTGGTTTGCGTTGTTGTCATTATAGGATTCCTCAAATACTTAAGATTGTTGAAATTCTGGAATCGAAGCGATAACACTCATCACTTGAGAAATCTTTTCGGTGGCAGTATCTTTTTCCTTGACCAAATTGATATCGGATATGCCGTTCCCCTCTGTAAATTCAACCAATGTATCGTGTATATAGGCGGATGTTTGAATGGCTCCTAATTGATCCAAACATAGATCTACACATTCCTCGGCAGATATCGAATCCCCAGCTTCAGAGATGACATTGTCCACAATTTTCCTAACGCCAGGTTTCGATATGTCGCCCAGATGATGAGAAGCGAAATTAATACGCTCAGTTAAAGATCCAGTTTCTATCCATTCTAGACCCTGGTGCCAACCTTCCACAGATGGCGGATTTAGTAATTGCTGCCCCATAAATGTAATTTGGCTGTTCCTCTCGGATATACGAATATTCGGGGTACCAAATTCCTCAGTTGTCCTAAGTACGTTACCTGCCAATTCCGCCGGACTTTTAATTTTTTTATAATGGCAGGTTTCGGATTTAAAAAATTCAGATTTGAAAAGGACTCTGATCATCTCACCGATATCATAACCACTGTCAAAATACGCATTTTCTAATGCAGAAATCGCTTCCATGTCCTGTGGATCTTTATAGGGCCAAGATGGAACTGGAGGTTCGTCCGCGACAAAGAAATGATAGAGATGCCTAGATATGAATCTGGCCGTTGCAGGCTGTTCACAAATGATTTTGATTATTTCTTCTCCATTGAACTTTCCCTTGCGCCCAAGAAAGGTTTTCTCACCATCATCATGATCATCTATTTTGTACTCATACCGCCAGGCCAATTTGCCGTAAGGCATTATCGAATTTCGGATAGCTAGCTGCTTTATATAGTCAGAATTGGCGATACTCCATCCCGTGAATGCTCTTGAACATTCCTTAATGTCATTTTCGCTGTAATTTCCGACTCCCATTGAGAACAGTTCAAGAAGTTCTCTACCATAATTCTCGTTAATAGCACCGCTATGATTATCGACATTATCTAGCCATATGATCATTGCCGGGTCTTTGGAGAGTTTGAGCAAAAGTTCATCCAATTTCCCCAGTCCATGGTTGCGAAACATCCTGAGCTGATCACTCATTGGTTTACCATTGGTTACCTTGGTATATCCAGTGGCAAAAACGTTGTGCCAAAAAAGAGCGATCTTCTCCCTCAAAGGTGAATCTGTGGAGACCAACCTGTACAACCAATAGGAACCCGCTCCCGTAGTATCGTGAGTCACCGACTGATCCGGAAAATACCGTCTAACTAAAGCATCATTTATCCGAGATGAATCCACATCGTCTATCAATTTATCCACTACCCTTTGGTATCCGAGCGAAAGATACTCGTCCAACTGTTCTTTTGTTGACCCGAATCCAGCCCTCCTAAGTAAATGGGCCATCAATTTGATATCAGGACTTGTAGTCACCATTGTCTTCCCTTATTCATATAATGTCGTCACTTTCCTCAATCATGCCAGTTTTATGTAATTTATCACAAACCTCGGAGCTAATCACGACTAAAGTTGGGGTTTTCACTTTTTTTTTGTAACATGCATATTCCTACCTTGATACAGATTCTAATGAATATTTTAGGAAGTTCGCTTTGCCTATTGCCAAATTGGAAGATGCAAAGATTCATTTTGAGCGGAGAGGATCCGGGGAAACCACCTATGTATTTTGTCATGGGTTGGGAAGTAATGGGATCAAATTTGAAGATGAAGACATGGATTGGTACGCGAACCACTTTGATGTTATTTCGTGGGATAATCGCGGATTGGGCAGATCTGGGTCTTCTGGAAAATATTCACTGCCACTCTACGCAACAGATCTGAAAAACCTGCTCCAATACTTAAACGTCAAAAAAGCAATTATCTTCGGCGTTTCTTGGGGCGGAGTTTTGACACAAAAATTTGCCACCATGTTTCCGGAAATGTGTTCAGCTATCATATTGGATTCCACCTCCAGTGAAGTGAATGAAAAGGCTTCGGAGAATTGGTATACCAGAGGTGAGATTGCCCGATTAGGAAACAAACAGGCATTGGCAGGAAGGAAGCTAGGACAGGCCTTTGATGGTCACCGAACCGCTTCGAGTAATATACAACCAAAAGTCCCAGCAGAACATTTAAATTCGTATGTCGCGCAATGCCGGGCAACGGCGGGCCTAAGAGAACATCCTTTGACCCAAGAACTCGCTTCCCTAGTTGTCCCAGCATTAATTGTAGGGGCCGGCAATGACACAGTGGCAGGTGCGGGCGGTTCCGTAATATTAGACCGAACCTTATTGAATTCTGAATTACACATATTTCAGCAAGCGGGGCACGGAGTGTATTCCAATGAGAGGGAAGCCTTCAGGAAACTTCTAATCGAGTATTTAGAAAAGATTGATCTAATTTGATTCCGTTTCCGATATGACGGGCAACGCTATCGTTATCCTTGCCCCTCCTTTTGGGCTTTCAAAAATTTTTATAGTTCCAGAGTGTATCTCAACCTGCTGTGTAACTAGGGACAAACCTAAACCAGAACCCTGTGTATAGTTATTAGAGCCTCTATGGAATCTTTCTAAGACCAAAGCCCTCTCATTTTCTTCAACTCCAACACCATTATCGTCCACGTTAATATGCAGCCACTTACCGTCTATATTGACACTCACATCAATTTCCAAGTTTTCTTTAGAAATATTGGAATGAACGTAAGCATTTTCTATCAGATTATTGAACATCACACTTAGTCCTTCCCGCCATGCGTTCACAAGAGGCGGAGGGTCCGGAAACTGTAGATTAATATGGCCACCACCTTGATTGGTCATTTGACGAGTAGTCAGTTCTTTCAGAAGGGGAGTTAAATCCACTTCTTCGAAAACGTTTTTCTCTGATAAATCTCCTCTTGCCAACAATCTAAGTGATTCCAGTGTTGAGAAGAGCCGATCTTGCTGATTTATAACATCTTTTAATATGTTTCTTCTTTCATCAGTCGGCATTTCCAAATGCCGTTCAAGAAGTTCCAAATTCATCTTCATACTAGTTAAAGGGGTTCTTAATTCATGAGCCAAATTAGATGCAAATCCTCTAGAGGTCTCGAGAGCCTTCTCAGTTTGAGTGGAACTAAAATCTAATCTCGAAATCATCGAGTTCAAACTTTGGCTTAGGACTTTGACTTCAGATAATGAATACAAATGTTCTACCGGTATTCGAATAGACAAATCCGAAGAATCATTTATGTTTTCTGCATAGTTTTGTAGTCGTTTCAAAGGTTTTAAAAGAACTCCGCAAAGAAACCATGTTATTAAAGCAGACAATAAAATAGCTATTATGCCCACAGAAATAAAAGTCTTCCTAAAATCTTGCATTGTTGTACTTATAAATTCTCTGGAAACTGCAACTTGAATGCCTATTTGGTCAAATTTAGTGGCCCGAGGGGCAACAGGAATTTGAAAGGTTTTAGTTAAGACTCTCCACTCCTTTCCATCCACGACCACATTGGAATATCCATTACTTGACGTGGTCAGTATTTCGGGGAATCCATCGGTATAAAGAAACAGATCGTTGTTCAAAAAAATTCGGGTGGGAATTTGAACGTCAAACAAGTTATCCACGGAGGTATTTGACACCTCGGTCCGCTGGACAAATCGTCGTAATTTCAAGATTGTAGCAAGTGAGCCCTCAGATGATACAGCCTGGACTTGCCAGCTCAGTCTACCGTCGATCTGGTTGCGGAGATCCTCTTCTGTGAGTCGATTTATCACCGCACCAGAAAAGATGACGATTAACGTGGCTACAAAAAACACCAGTAAGGTTATTAAAAATCTAAAGCTCACTTCTTTAATACGAACCCCACTCCCCGAACCGTCTCGATAATTCTCTCTTGTCCGTCGATTTCCAATTTTTTACGTAAATACCCAATAAATACATCTACAACATTTGTATCTACATCAAAATCATATCCCCATACCCTATTCAACAGCTGTTCTCGGCTCATCACTAGGCTTGGGTTGTTTGCCAAAACATGGAGAAGATCGAATTCTTTTTTGGTCAAGTCTACGGAACGACCACAGTATTCTGCAGTCCTACGCATTGGGTCAAGCATCAATTTCCCTACTGACAAAATTTTGGAATCATCAACAGAACGTCTCCTGAGTAATGCGTGGATACGAGCCAGTAATTCATCAAAGGAAAAGGGCTTTACCACATAGTCATCCGCCCCAGCCTCCAGACCTGAAACCCTATCCGATACCTCATCTCTAGCAGACAAAATACATATCGGGATATCGATATCAAGGCTTCGAAGGTATTTGGTAACCTGTATACCGTCTACTTCCGGCATATTAATATCAAGAATCAGGATGTCAGGTAGATCTTTTTCTATTTCTTCAATGGCTATTTCACCATTCAAGGCTGAGCGAACTTTAAAGCCCTCGAATCGCAAACTTCTTTCAAGAGCTTCGCAAATTGCAATGTCATCATCTGCTATCAGTACGGATGAAGTCATAAGACACCTATTTTTCAGTAAGTAACTTTCTTAGGCTGCCTTTCCAAGTATCGAAGTTTATTGTTGGCCTCTTCCTGGGTTATCTCACCAGATTCCACTGCAGCCGAAATCTTGGCCTTTATATCCTCAATGTCCATCATAGGGCTTTTGTGATGGTGTCTCTTACCATGCCATTTCTTACCCTTCTCTTTTCTTTCTTCCAAACCTGCCAATTTAGCGTCAGCTTCCTCTTGTGTTATCTCACCAGATTCCACCGCAGCTGCTATCTCAGCCTTTATCGATTCAAGCTTGGCAGCCATCTTCTCTTGTCTGGAATTTCTCTTTGCCTCAATGTCGGCTAATTTGGCATCCGCCTCTTCCTGGGTTATCTCACCAGATTCCACTGCAGCCGAAATCTTGGCCTTTA
>CAYMZR010000011.1:0-33474 GCA_964394975.1 uncultured Dehalococcoidia bacterium
ACCTTCAGCATTTGGATATGATGTTGAGTATGCAGATCTAGAGTTAAATTAAAAATGTTAATGGAATCAAAAAATAACCACATTGGAAGGTCTGATTAGATCATGCATATAGGAATTGATGTTGGCGGCACTAATACAGATGCCGTTTTAATGGACGGTGATGTGTTGGTGAGCAAGGTGAAAAATCCTACAACACCTGACGTTACATCAGGAATCATTGCCTGCATTAACTCCGTTACCAAATCCAGCCCAGATAATTCGCAAATAGATGCAGTGATGCTGGGCACTACTCACTTTGTAAATGCTCTCCTGGAAAGAAAAGATTTAGCACCTTCAGCGTCATTAAGACTGTGTTTACCAGCTACTACTATGCTGCCTCCACTAGTAGACTGGCCGAATGATCTAAAACAGTCAATCGGTGCTCATACTTACATGGCGAACGGAGGAAACGAATATGATGGCCGAGAAATTTCACCAATTAACGAAAAAGAGTTAATAGAAATAAGTCACAAAATGATTGATGATGGTATCAGGTCGGTTTCCGTGTGTGGTGTTTTTTCTCCAGTTGATGACAAACATGAAAAAACTGCGGCTGAAATCATCAAATCAGTTGCTCCGGAAATGAGCATCACTTTATCCTCAGAAATCGGACGGGTCGGCATACTTGAAAGAGAAAATGCAGCTATGCTAAATGCCTGTTTAGTAGAAGTCGCTATGAAGACAGTTGCTGCCATTCGCAAAGCAATGTCATCTGCAGGATTAAATGTCCCATTATTCTTTAGTCAAAATGATGGAACCTTGATGCAGTCAGAATTTGCCTCTAATTACCCTGTTTTTACAATAGCTTCAGGGCCAACTAACAGCATGAGAGGAGCAGCTTTTCTTTCCGGCGTTCTAGATGCTGTGGTAATAGATATTGGGGGCACATCCACTGATGGCGGAATGCTAATGCGTGGTTTCCCCAGAGAAGCGGCCGTGGCTGTAGATGTTGCAGGCGTAAGAACCAATTTTAGAATGCCGGATGTATTTTCTGTTGCACTTGGAGGCGGGTCTTTAATCAAAAACAGCCCTCTTACAATCGGTCCTGAAAGCGTAGGGTATAAACTCACAAGCCAAGGAATCGTTTTTGGTGGCGACCAACTAACTGCAACAGACGTAGCAGTGGCTAGCGGAATTACCGAAATAGGAAACCGAAATCTAGTGGAAGATGTTGATCCAGAATTTGCAGAATCCGCCATAAAAGAAATACAAACTCGGGTCGAGGACGTCGTTGACCAATTGAAAGTCAGCGCTAAACCTGTTCCTGTAGTGTTGGTAGGCGGAGGCAGCATACTAATAAAAAATAACTTTGAAGGTGCCTCTGATGTACTACGTCCCGCCAATGCGGAGGTGGCCAATGCAATTGGAGCTGCCATTTCTCAAGTTGGCGGGCAGATCGAAAAAGTGTATTCACTAACTGATATGACCAGAGAAGAGGCTTTAGAACTTGCCAAAAATGAAGCCGCTGGAAAGGCCATTGAGGCAGGAGGGGACCCAAATTCTATAGAAATTGTCGATATAGAAGAAATACCTTTAACATATCTTCCAAGTAACGCCTTAAGAGTGAAAATTAAAGCTGTAGGTAATCTCCTCTAGTTCCAATCAAAGCTCAATACAAGGATCAAGGAATCGCTTTTCCACTAAAACTTCCTGTGCATACTTCATTGTCGACGGCTATGCTTCCATTAACAATCACAAAGGGAATACCGGTCGGATATTGAGTGGGATCATCATAGGTTGAATTGTCGATGACTGAATCCGGATTAAACAAGGCAATATCTGCAAAATATCCTGGCTTAATACGGCCTCTTGATTCTAATCCGAACCGTCGTGCCGGGTTGTCAGTCAGCCTTTGAATAGTCTCTTCAAGTTTCATCACGTTGTATTTGCGTTGGAATCTACCAATTATCCTAGGGAAGGTCCCGTAGGCTCTAGGATGAGGATTACTACCTAATGGAATTGAGTCGCTTCCTACCATATAGTCTGGTCGCGATAACAATTCCATAGCATCCCGATTTATTTGATCCCAGATCGAGATACTCACGGGAGGAGAGCCCCAATATCCGACTTGGCCTTCATTTTCAAACAGAATCTCACAAAGGGTTTCCCCAAGACTTTTCCCTCTTAAAGAGGCAGCCTGTGGAAGAGACATGCCTTCAAGTTCCTGATTCATTGGTACATAAGAAAAAACGGCATCGTGTATTGGCCGGGGGTAATCATTGTCCAAATAATCCGATAACCGTTTTCTTTCATCAGGATCACGCAATCGATCCATTACCGCTTCTGGGCCACCTTCATGGGCATAACTTGGTAAAAAACTCAATGGAAATGTACTACCTGTAGGGTAGGGGTAAAGCTCAAGTGATACGTCTACGCCCTCCTTGATAGCTTCATCAATTAGTTCAGTCCGGGCTTGCACTTGCCCCGCTGTACCTTCATCCGTACGAAAATGCGAAAAATGCACTTTTACACCAGACTTACGTCCAATTTCCAATGCCTCAGGCACTCCACCATCGCCAAAGGCTCTGTCGGTATTCTTATCCCTCAAGTGGGTTACATACACACCTTGATATTCAGCTACGACCTTGCAAAGCTCTATTAGTTCATCCGTGTTACTCCAAGCATTTGGAAAATAGGACATACCTGTTGCCAAACCCACAGCCCCCTCTTCCATACCTCGTCTTATTAGATCTTTCGCCTTATCAAGATTAGTTCCCCTTAAAGGCACATCTTCGAATCCTACGGTCTCAAGGCGAATCGCACCGTGGGCAATGCAGTAGGCTGTGTTTATAGAAACTTTGTTGTGATAATGAGACTTAAAACTTGCTACCGATGACATATCTAGTTCAGCTGAAGGAAGTCCCAAAATACCAGAAAGATATGTTCTATTAGCGAGATAGTTTTCCTTAGACAACGGCGCGTATGACAACCCATCTTGTCCCAGTATCTCCGTTGTTACTCCTTGTCGGAGGCTATTGGCATGCTGGGGATTTTCAAGAAGTGACCCATCAGAATGGGTATGGGTGTCGATAAAACCTGGAGAAGCGGCAAGGCCTGTTGCATCGATTGTTCTCGCTCCACTAACTTGACCTACATCGCCTACCACCTTTATGCGATCATCTTCGATCAATATATCCCCGGAAGCTGGCACTAACCCGCTACCGTCATAAATTGTGCAATTTTGAATGTGTATTTTTGAAATTTTGATCTACCTCTGTAACTCGTTTGCGTGGCTAAATACCGGCATTATACAGCTTGATCTAATCCAGTTGGGCAACTGATAAACTTGCCTAGTCTGAGCACAAAATTACTTTACGATTCATCAGAGCCAGGGAGAGATGAGAATGCCCGATTTAGAAATTCGCCGTTTAGGCAAAACAGAGATGAAAGCAAAATCTCTAGGTTTAGGGGGTGGCTATCTGGGGGATAAAACTCGCCCTGACGATGAAGCGGTTTCCACAATTCACGCAGCGATTGATCAAGGAATAAATTTCGTAGATACCTCTCCGGAATATGGTGTGAGTGAATATAGGGTTGGGTTAGCTTTATCCAGTGGGTTAAGAGATAAGGTATATCTGCAAACCAAAGTGGGGTCTCATCCAAAACACCTAAGAGATTTTTCCAGGAATGCAACAACTTGGAGCCTGGAAAACAGCTTTAAACTCCTTAAAACAGACTATGTAGATTCAGTGCTGATACATGGCCCTAGACACGATATTGAAACCCCTTTGGGTCACTGTTTAGACGTTATGGTTGAATGGAAAGCAAAGGGAAGAATTGGGCATATCGGTATTGGTGTAAGACAACATGAATTCCATAAACGTGCTATCGAAACAGGAGAAATGGATATTATTCTTTCTTTCCTAGACTATACTCTGCTTTCACAATCTCTATCCAAGACGTCCATCCCACTGGCATTGGAGAACGACGTGGGAATAATCTTGGCCAGTCCCTTAACAGGATCTCTTCTAGCCGGACCCGAGCCTATATTCAGAGGGACTATTAATGTTAAAGATGAATTACCACCGTCACTAGTAGGAAGCAGGATGGATCCTTCTATATATCCTATGGCGCACAAGATGTGGAAATGGTGCCAAATTAGAGGATTAAATATCAGAGATTTGGCTATCCAGTTTGCACTAAACGCCCCAGTCAACGGTAACGGCATTGTTCTCACAGGCCCATCGAATGTCATCGAATTTAATCAGGTGTTCTCTAGTGCCACTGCCGATATACCAGAATCCGTTTGGAAAGATTTCAAAGCAGAATTTGGGATAGCGATATAGTCGTATTTCAAAAGATTATTCTTAATATAAAATACTAATTAAGCTTCTTTATTAATGTATAGTGCCAAAAATATATATTCAATACGGAGGTATTATTATGATTTTCCATATCAGTGCACAACACGACCACAGTACTTGCACTAGAGTACTGCATGGGTCTGAGGCTGTGAGATCAGGGCAAGCCTGGGTTGAAGGAAATGACTCAGTAAAAGTTATAGGAGCATGGGGGTACCCAGTTTCTCACCGCAGTTTCGCAGTGGTTGAGGCAGACACATTTGAAGATGTCGCCTCCCTGCTAGAGTTTCATCTAGCTATGGGGCCTGTAGAAGTTTTACCCGTCAACGATAATGTCCAACGCCGAAAAGATATGGGTTATTGGGGGCAAAAATAGATCCTTGGTAGGCATGGTACCGACCCTGGTATTTGAGGTCGGTACTATGTTAATGCCCGTAAATTTACGATTTACTTACTAATGGTTTAGAAGCATCAGTTACTCAGTTGCCTCCTGAACAGATAATCGGTAGTCGTCTTGGCGTCCAGTTTTGTCACCGAACCAATCAGTTTTATTCTCAAGCACAGGAGGGCTCATCACCACCGTATGAGGTCCTGTCTCCAGAATTTCAAAATTAATAATGGAATCATACCGATAAGAAACGTCAAATAGTAAACCATCATCCTTTCTAGCAAGTAACTGCCTCGCTAGGCTCAAATATCAAAGAGATGTGTTGAGCTGCTAGCTTCACTCACTCCCTATCTAACCACATCCTCTCCCACTGAGCCCATTTATTCTGGGATGGGTAAGGGTACAACTGCCAGCCTTTAACTTCCTTCGACCAGGCTGGGAATATATATGTCCATGGGAATGGAATAGAGTACATGGCCTCCGTTGCCAGGATTCTCTCTATGTCGTGCACTAGTTCCACTCGTTTGACCACATCCAGTTCGCGAGACTGTTCAAGAACTAGTTTTTCGAGTCTGTCTGCCAATACTGGGTCAGCAGATTCTCGACCTGTACCACGGTAGTACCAGCTTTCTTTGTCTTTCACCAGGTGGCTCATGTAGAAGTCATCTGGATCAGCAACTAAGGTGACAACCTTGGAACCGAAATGAACATCGTAGTCAGCAGCTCCACCACGAGCGCCTTGTACAGAATCGTCGACTATGCTAATGGTTGCTTCCACCCCAAGATTTGTTTTCATCTGGCGCTGGAAGAACTCGCATCCCTCTATGTATGCTATAGCTTCTTGCGCCATACATTCAACGCTAAATCTGTGTCCGGCTCCGAGTACTTCGTTAACCAGTCGATTAGCTTCTACAATATCTGCGGCCTTGCCTTCTTCTCTTCTCCAGCCTGGCATGTCAGCGAGCTCTGAAAACGGCAAAGCCCAGACACTTCCTGGGGGCATCCACAGGGTGTGCCGATACACCCCGAACCCCCAATTAAATTCTAGCCATTCTTCACGATCGAGTGCTAAGTGCATAGCCATCCTGATCCTAGCATCGTTAAATGGCTCTCTTTCCATGTTGATCTGGATACCCTTACCCCAGGAATGAAGGGTTGGCGCAATGATGAAATTATCTGCATCATATCGTTGTCTTAATTCCATTACTTTATTTAGGGGCAGTCCTGCGCTGCCTTCTCCATAGTAATCGATCTGTCCTGTGATAAGGGCAGCGAACCTAGCATTAGAGTCTTTGATGACGGTGTGGTCTTGACCCTCAATAAGAGGCAATCCCTCTCTCCAGTAGTCAGGGTTGGCCCTGGTTTTAGAGAAATAGCCATCATCCTCATATTCAGTAGGAACAAAGGCCCCCGTGCCTGTGCCATAAAGAAATGTCTCAGGCGTGGTTTCGTCGAGTATCTGAGTGTATGGAATTCCAGAGGCAGGATCATTACCTTCCTGCTTGATATATTCTATGAAATCGTAGTCCATATTATGAGGGGCACCTTTCATTCCTGCGAACTGAGGCAGGGTTCTAGCTAGAGCTTCATTAAATTCAACCTTGAACGTGTACTCGTCAATACACGATGATTCTTTATAGTGTGCCAACGCTAGTCTAGGTCCTGAGTGAGAGATTCCTTCTGGAGGATTCAAAGAATAATTCAGGCTGGCCCAGGCATCCTCGCAGGTAAAGCTATCCCCAGATACAACCGATGCGATTTCTGATGGAAGGTTTGGGTTGTTCTGGAAATTGACGCCTTCTCGCAGTTTGAAAATTACGGTGCTACCTCCATCCTGTAATTCCCATGTTTCAGCAAGGTCACCTTCAATTTGTCCAGTTAAACCTTTCCAAGGATCGTACCTTAGAAGAGCATTGTAGGTAGGCAGAAACTGAGGTCCCTCAAAGCTGTGGCCATAGTTCGGGTCGTGGCCAAGTAGCGGATGGGAAGCTCCATACTGGAAAATTCCCCCTTTTTTCGGTTGGCCCCACTCTGTGTCGTAACCCGGACTGGACATATAATGGTCCATCCAAGTCACATCCTGCCCTAGTATGGGCACAGGTGCCGCTTTCACTGTTGGAGTAGGCGTCGGTGTCGGCGTCCGTTCCGGTTTTGAGGATGCTGATTGAGAAAGTTTTTCTTCGAGATCGTATGCTAAAAATATAGATTGAGAATCAGTAATATTGTCATAGACAACCCCGTCGGCCCACTGTATACCAAAGGCCTTAGCAACCTTATTCATCGGATAGTTTTCAAGAGTAGGTTCTTCACCAGGCTTATCGCTGAGGGCCGATGTCCAGTTCGGATCGTCGGCATAACTCAGCCAAGACCATCCAAGACCTGCCATAATCAAACCACCCCCGGCTTCGACAAAATTGTGAACCGCAGATATTTCATTATCGTTGATTTCACCCCATGCATTACCCAGTATCAATATCCCTGTGTCAGAAAGTTCTGAACTAGTAATCTCCCCCTCAATCAAAGATGGAATATATCCCATTTGTACCAAAACATCTCGAAATGCTTCTAGCTCATGCCAAGCAGCGAATTCGTTGTGATTTGTTGTGATCTTTACATCCCGATAAACTGGGCTCCCAAACCAATTTATTGCTTCCATCAAAAAATCATCATTATCAAATTCGGTATTCCCCGTGGTGGCCGAATCTGAACCTCTCAAATCACCTAAGGAGGAAACTATGTTTATCAAAAACCCTTCGTGCCCAAAAGCCAAAACTTTTCCTTCCCCGTACTCAGATGACATAACTATGGAACTTTCCAAAGGATTATGAGCAATTACAAGTGCATCTGTGGAATCGTTTAGTGATACCAAGGGTCCTGTACTTCCACCAGATGATATCCAGTGGCTAGGTACAGGTATTGGTGTCGCTGTGGGGGTGGGAGTGACTGTGGCTGTGGGGGTGGGAGTGACCGTGGGGGATGGTGGCGCGGCAGGCCTGGGGGTAGGGGTCGGAGTCGCCAGATTTAAAGTTTTCTCTAAGGAACTCAGGTTGATTATTGCAGAAAGGCCCTCAGGATTTCGGGATACGTCACTTTTTTCTACAATGAATCCCGTGACACAGTCCCCATTTGTTCCTCTCAGCACCCACGGATGCTCAGTGTAAGTCGAAATAGTTATTGAAGTTCCGGGTGCCACACTATCATACTGGACTTCTTTGCCTTGGAAGTCTTTCCAGAAAATTTCCAACGGATAATTACCCGTGTTGTCGAGCATCCTAAACTCAAGGTCTACTTCCTGCTGGGTTGTAGTGTCGGATTTCATCCCCTTAATATCAGAACACTTTAAAGGCTGCAGATCACTTATAGGGTCTGGTGATGAATCAAGGATTTCCTTAAATGTTGGTGGTACTGGTGTAACTTCCTTTGAATCAATTTTTTTTATTTGCTTGAGCGGCTCCATTGTGGCAGTTGGCTGTGGAAGGGGAGTGACTGTTGGAAAACTTTTCGCCTTTAATCCCGCTATCCGATCTTTTGTCGACAGAGCAGTTGGCAGGGATTCTATCCGCTTTTCTTCAAGAACTGCCTCCACGGTGGCTTCAACATCGGGAGTGCGTTGTTCTGTGACACATCCCACAGCGAGCATTGTCAAAAGGAGCATGGAAAGAACGATCAAATAACCGCTTCTTGGTATCAATGGACGCACCGACCTTATGTTTTACTCAACATTTCTGGTTTAACACAACCGCAAATTACAATCGTCTAAGGGAACTAATTCGGAATATTAACCTATTTAGTCCTCAGTAGGAATTCTAACCTCGACGTTACCCGCCCTTTCTTCTTGGAGAAGGTGATAGACCCTGTAATTTAAATCAACCCATTCCTTTCTATTTACGGCTGCCGTCATGTCATTGTAGGTTCCAGTGGCTATCTGAAGAGGAACGTTAAGTTCACGTCCAAGTTCCAATGCTAAGGCCATATCTTTTCGGGAGATTGGAAAAGTTGATTCTGACCCCGTTCCTCCATCAAATTTACCCTGCAAGTACGTATCTGGCATCGATACATTTAGAATACGGCCACTTCCACCAGCACCATTTCTTATACACTGCATGAGGGTCTCTGCCGGCACTCCTGCCTTTACCCCAAGGGTGAGTGACTCAACCAATAGACGTTCCAATCCATATTGGAACATGTTATTCGCCAATTTGCAGATCGTTGCAGACCCTATTTCTCCGGTATAGGTGACCTTGTTCCCAAACGATTCGAAAACGGTTTTTAGCTTTAGATAAGTGTTCTCATTCCCTCCCACCATTATTGATAAAACCCCATTTAACGTCGCACCGTTTTCATCCGACCTTCGTCCGCTTACGGGAGCATCTAATATCGAGGCACCCTTAGAAGAAAATGTTTCCTTCAACCGTCTCATTAACTCTGGAGAACTGGTACTGAGGTCTGCCCAGACCGAGTCTCTAGTTATCCCATCGATTATTCCATCCTCGCCAGTGGCAACTACTTCAATCTCTGTTGGGCCTGGTAAGCAAGTAAATATAATGTCGCTTTTTTGTGCCAGTTCCTTTGGAGAATCTGACCATGTTGCCCCTAGTTCCAATGCAGGCAAAGCAGCGTCTCTGTTTATATCATGCACCGTTAGCTTGTAGTTATTTTCTATTAAGGCAAGGCACATATGCCGTCCCATATTGCCAAGACCGATAAATCCAATATTTATTTCATCCATTTATCAAAACTCCTAAATGATCAGATACAATGCGGCTCAGATTCCTAAACGATAACATCTAGCAGATTTGGTTAACATTTATAAAAGGGGTGTGTGACATGAACTCAGACAAGAAACCTGTTGCAGTTGTTATAGGAGCCACTTCCAAATGGCAATCTGATGGCAGAAACACAAGATTGGTACATGGCGACAATCTTGATGATAGTGATTTGCCCGTGGGGGTTCGCTGGGGAGTGGGAGGCGCAATAGCCCAAAAATTCGCACAGGAAGGTTTTTTTGTCGTTCTAACAACGCGTACCAAATCAAATGCTTCTAAACTTCAAGATGCAATTTCTGAACAAGGTGGAGACAGCTTGATCGTAGAATTAGATTTGGTATCAAGCAACTCTATATCAAATGCTTTTTCGGAAATACGCGAACAAGCCGGTGAACCTGATGTCTTGGTCTACAATGCAGGTTATCTCGAAGGCCGCGATCTTCCCCCAGAAAAAGAATTACTTGAACACATCCCACTGGAAATGCTAGAAACCGCCCAGCACATTTCTGTCAGAGGTCCTTTTTTGGTAGCGAAAGAAGTAATGCCTTCAATGCGTGAAAGAGGTCAAGGTTCGTTCCTAATTTCTAATAATGCTCAATCACTACGGGGTAGAAAAAGAATGACCGGGCAGTCACTTTATTATCCAAGAGTAATGATGCGTACTCTGGCTCAGGTTCTTACCGAGGAATATTCTGAATTCGGAGTCCATGTCGCCAATGTAGTCATTGATGGCACCATCGATTCTCCAGGAACAAGAGCGATGCTTCGCTCTCAACAAAACCCGGAATTTATAATAAATCCGGTCAAAATTGCGGAGGCTTTCTACTATCTACATACCCAAGATAAATCTTGCTGGACCCATGAATTACAGCTCACCCCATACCCAACTAAACCCAGTTTTTAGAATCTTTTTCGACCACAGAGGTAAGCAATGCCATTTTACAAAAAAGGACCAGTCAGTATTTACTACGAAGAGGTTGGAGAAGGATTTCCTTTGCTCATCATACCCGGTGGTGGCCTTAATTCCTCAATCGCATCCTTAGATACATCTGTTCCATTCAATCCCATGGAAATGTACAAAAATGACTTCAGATGTATAGCAGCTGATTTGCGAAATGCAGACTCAGGCCAATCCAGTGGCCCGCTTGAAATTGACAGACCATGGGATGCATACTCCGATGACCAACTAGGACTTATGGATCATCTTGGCATACAGGAATTTTTAGTTATGGGATTCTGTATTGGAGGTCCCATGATCCACAATTTATTGAGATTAGCTCTAGATCGCATCCCTGCAGCTGCCTTAATGCAGCCCAGTGGATTCACTTCTGAACATCCTGACATTTTCTATCAAAACAACATCGAGCGCTGGGGACCACCTCTATCGAAAAGAAACCCAGATATTACTATGGACAAAGTCCATGATTTTCTTACCAACATGTATACGAATCGGGCAGACTTTGTATTTACAGTATCCCGTGATTTCGTACGATCACTTCAAACACCTATCTTGGTAGCACCGGACAACGTTCCGGCCCACCCGTATGAAACTGCCATAGAAGTTGCTGAACTAGCGCCCAATTCAGAAACTACCATTTTTCCGTGGAAAGACACTCCCGAAAACATAGAAAGCGCGGTTACACACGCCCGCAAATTTCTTAAGCAACATGAACCCAAAAACTGAAGTCAGTCAGGTGCTACTGACCCAAAACTGACTTTGGGTTTTGATACTATGCCGACACCTTATTGAAAAACGGCATAACTTCCTTTGAGAAAGATTCAATATCGGTCAACATAGCACTCGGAGGAATTCCCAACCCTCCGGCAGCTACAAAAACCCTATCGAGACCTGGGAATCTTTCCTGTAATTCTTGCAGTTTTTCTATCACATGCTCAGGGGGCCCACAGATCCAAGAACCTTCGTCTACAGCATCCTGTATCGTTGGTAATCCCGATAGTGGAGCTAACTTGGGGTCAAACGTAGATTTAATCTGATCGTGTGAAAGATCAGGAAACCTCCCAAGTGGAGCCAGTCCCTTCAATGCTTCCTGATAAAAAGGTTCAGCCTCTTTAAGTGCTTTTTCCTTAGTCTCAGAAATGTGTATTTGGCATCCGATCGCTAATCCAGAGCCCAATTCTGATTCGATTCCAGCTCGTAGCAAAGCTGAGTGATACTCCTTAGCAAATCTGTCAGCCGTATCACCAACCGTTGCGATAACACCGTTAATGCCATGTTTGACCATAAAATCATATCCTCTTTGAGTCGCACTAGTAATCGGTTGCCACATTTCTACTTTTCCATGAAGGGGTCTGGGGACAACTGTCACATCTTTAAGTCTGTTACCTCGATGCTCTACATCAGCTGGTATTTGATAATGTTTGCCTCGGTGATTAAATGAGGGGTTATCCCAAGCTTTTCTCAGGATTTCTATTTGTTCCTCAAATAATTCCCGGTTGGCATCGTTATCCTCTAAAAACCCGCCCAATGTTTCAACTTCCCTAGCTATATATCCTCTCCCGACCCCTAGGCGTGCTCTGCCGCCAGTAAGAATGTCTGACATAGCAAAATCTTCAGCCAACCTAAGCGGATGCCAAGCGGTGACAACATTAAAAAAACCGCCGAAATTTAGATCCTTGGTAAATTGTGATAAGTAAATACTTAGCATTGGGATATTAGGAATACAGCCATACCCTTCCCGTTGAAAGTGGTGTTCGGAAAGCCATAAGGTGTCAAAACCTTTTTCATCCATTAAGGTAGCAAATTGTTTCGCGATATCTAAAGCCGTAGACAAATGTTCATCCGACAGCCAACGATCATCTACTGGAATGCCCTGGAATCCAAAATCCGCGATTTCAACATGCCCGCCATAAAAAGCATCGAACTTAGTTATCATGGAATCTCCCTCCATTTCCGCAATTAGTCACCTCATTTTCGGTAGTAACATTTTTGACTCAGGAATCTGACATGAATCAAATTCTGGCAAACTTGTGAATTGCTTTATTTGCCCCCACTTCAGCAACATACATATTCCCTGTTGAATCTATCCATAAGCCGTGCGGTGCTCCTTGGAAAGCACCTGGTTTATCACCTCTTTCTCCCCAACGCCCAACAATGCTACCTTCCGGTGACACGACACAGATCGAAGCTATCTCTTGATACCAACCTTCTGCAATGTGAAAAAATCCCGACTCGTCGATAACCATATCGTTTGGAGAGCGTAATCCTTCAAACTCAGATATGTAGGTACCTTCCTGATCAAAAACTTGGCATCGTCGATTCTCTCTATCCAATACCAATACTTCGCCTTCATGTCCGATGGTTACGTCATGGGGGAGATTTAAAAATCCTGACCCTTTACCCGTTTCCCCGAAGGACATAATCCATTCCCCTGTGTCCGTGAATTTATGAATCCTGTCTTGCCCATAGCCATCGGAAACAAATATCGTCCCCGAACCTGAAAGCACAGCTCGGGTAGGCCTGTTGAATGGACATCCTGGTTCTCCTGTCCTACCTGGGGTACCAATAGTAAATTCTAACTGACCTTCTGTAGTGTATGAGCGAACTGTATGGTCACTAGAATCTGCAAGAAGAATTTTATCTTGTTTGCTAATCCAAATGCCGTGAGGTGTTGAGAACAAATCCTTACCCCAAGAGTCCAAAAGATTTCCATCTTGATCTAGGACCAATATCTCACCCCCTGCTGTTTCAGGATGAGGTATGTTTCGAACGGCCAGATAAACTCTATCCTTTGAGTCTGTGGCTACATCTGACACAACACCTAGGTTCGGGGCGGTACACCAATTTGGAATAACTTCATATTGGAATTCTCCAAAACCAAAACGGTTAGATGCCATATGGATCACAGCTCCCCAAAGTTGCCTAGATGTACTAGACGAATACTAACATTTTGATTATTCGCTTTGTTAGCTGAATCTCAATTTAAGTGAATTAGTGAAACGATCATCAATGGTGAAAAGAGTTACTGAAAACCAATAAATGTTTATTCGGATGTCTAATCCCAAATATGATTGATTACAAAAATTATACGAGAATCAGTTTGGATACTCATACGAGACCGAATATAATAGGTGCGCAACACACAAAAGAATCTAATGTACAGATGCTTGGGGTAGTTTCAAAATCACAGTTGGAGCACTTTACATAGCCGACGATAGCTACACTAAATATTGGGCATACAACGGAGAAACAATTATGGCTAAATCCAAAGAAAAACCGGAAAAGAAAAAAGAAACTACAGAAGAGTTTATAAAACGCCTCGCTAAAATGAAGAAATCCAACAAACGTAACGGATTAAAGAGAGAATTAGGCCGCCATCATCGCTAGGACCAAGAATTGATAACCCAGGGAACTAAATACCCTGAAGATATATTTATCCTGCAACCCCAGTACAAAAAATTTCCGATTTAAACCCTTGGCATATCGAGCTACATGAGTTCCAGTAGTGCTGAAGAAACTTGTTTAGGCCTTTGAACAGGAAGATCGTGCCCTCCTCCTTCGACAATTCGCCAATCGATTAGCTGGCTAAATTTTTCTTTGTCTTTTCTCGAACCTCTAGAAGGAGACCAAAGTCCACTTGCTCCACCCTGAAGAACTATCGACGGAACTTCAATACAGGGCCCTTTTGAAAGTTCCCGTTCAATCTCAATAAACCTCTCCTCGCCCACGGCATTCATATGTCTATGCCGGTATGAGTGTAAAGTGATTTCTACGAAGTCAGGATTGTCGAATGATGAGGCCGATGCATCAAATACTTCATTTGAGTACTGCCAACTCGGTGACCAGGTTTCCCAAAGATACCGAATAATGTCTCTTCTATTTCTTTCAAGTCCAACCTGACCTTGCTCGGTATTAAAATACCACTGATACCACAATTTTGCCTCAGAATCAGCTGAAGCGGGTAGCTCTCTATTGATCGTATCCTGGACTGCATAGCCACCGATCGAAACAAAAGCCTTGACTCGTTTTGGATGAAATATGGAAACAATACATGCTGCACGGTTTCCCCAATCAAACCCAGATAGTGCGAATTCACTAATCCCAAGGCTATCTGCAAAATCTACAACGTCTTGTGCTATCGCAGACTGCTGTGCCTTTCGAGGTGTATCCGGATACCTAAAACTGGTTGGACCATATCCTCGCAAGTACGGTACGAGAATCCTCTTTCCGTCACTTACTAGAAAAGGTATTACCTTATCCCAAGATCTAACGTCATATGGAAATCCATGAAGCAAAATAATTGGAAACCCTTCTGAGTCCCCATACTCTTCATATCCTATATTTAAATCGTCTGTGATTATATATTTCACATCCATAATTCTGTTCTGCCTACATTTTTATATATTTGATGTCTCGTTGTTGATGAATTCCCAACAAAGATTCATCCGCAACTCCATGAGTTTCGTAAAGTTAACACGTCTGCTGTACCATGCGTAGGGCAATCTTGGAGTGCTGCCGCTAATGCTAGGCAATTTCATTAAAAAAAATACGTTGGGAAATCACGTTGGTTATAAATGGTGGGTGCTTTTTGCTGTCTCTGTTGGACTGTTTACTTCAGTTTTTGACCACGGCAGTATCAATGTAGCGTTGCCGTCAATCGCCGATCAGTTCAATACTGATTTGCCAACCACACAATGGATTGTCATTGGATATGGATTGACCATCGCCGCACTTTTATTGCCTATGGGGCGCCTTTCTGACATTCTGGGCAGAAAAAAGATATATCTGCTTGGATTTATCATTTTTGCTTCCGGCGGGTTTCTTGGCGCGATTTCTCCCAACATTGAATTATTGATAGGGGCCAAAATAATTCAGGGTGTTGGTTCTGCGATGACGCAGGGTACTTCTATGGCAATGGTAATATTTGCATTTGGCGACAAAGATAGGGGAAGAGCTCTTGGCCTAACGATGAGCGTAGTCGGAGTAGGGGCAGTTGTCGGACCAGCTATAGGTGGCTTTCTCGTCGATTATTTTGGTTGGGAGTCGGTTCTGTACACTACTGCTGGATTAGGGGTATTGTCATTGATAACAGCCATGCTTATCTTGGATAGTAAGCTTAGTGGGGGAGGGGACGGTAAAGATGATCACTTCGACTGGCTAGGTGCTACTTTTTCTGCAGCCACGCTAATTTCACTACTGTTAGCATTGACTCTCGGATCACGTTATGGCTGGGATTCATTGACTGTGATTACGGGATTCGGGATTTGCTTGGTATCAGTAGGATTCTTTATTTGGTGGGAATTGAATGCTGAATCTCCTATGTTGAATCTGAGATTGTTTGGCACCGGCCTTTTCGCCACCGGAGTTTTAGCGAGCTGGTTATCGTTTTTAGGAACTCAACCCGTAAGGTTTCTTATACCATTTTATCTTCAATTCGTTCTTGGATTTAGCCCATCGATGATCGGATGGATTATAGTGCCCAGCGCATTTTGCATGGTCGTCGCTGGACCCGTGAGCGGTCGCCTTTCTGACAAATACGGGTGGCGTATATTTAACGTGGGCGGAATGTTGGTGGCCGCTATTGGTTTACTAATACTCGTAAATATCGATACAAAAGAATCTCTTACAGTAGTTCTAGTAGGAATGATTGTTCAAACGATTGGTTCAGGAACTTTTTGGCCATCCAACAATAGTTCTATATTGAGTGTAGTTTCCCCCGCAAGTTATGGGGTCATAGCATCATTTACAAATCTAGTAAGAAACTCTGGAAATGTTGTCGGTATCGCCGTGTCAACTGCGATAGTTACAGGAACCATGGGATCATTAGGTCACCCTCCAACTCTTTCCGCGATAACCGAAGTAAGTGACGTTCCCATTTTAAATGCCTTCACAATAGGGTTACAAAATACTTTCTATGTATGTATTGGATTCATTCTGATAGCCGCCTTGTGCTCTCTGATCGGAACATCTAAAAAAGATTAGATACTAATAATGCTATCAGCGTACCAGGAAAGTATCGTCAAAAACTAAACAATTCAGTCAGCACAGGTCATTTGTGGTACCGTTTAACAGCCGAGGATTTTTTAGAACCTGGCCGTTATTAACTGGCATCTACCGTTTAAATTTATGCCTAAGTTTAAGTCTTCGTTCTACTGGGGAATACCAACCTTGAGAGGCATAGTCACTAGTATGCAAATAACATTCGATTTTTACTGAGTCGCTATTTTCGGTGAATGTTAAACGTCGGCTCATAGGCATACATGTATGACCGTGGTATTTGGTTAAAGCCGAGACATTGGCGAAATTAACTCCATATTTTTGCTCAATATGGCTTCTCCCATTTAACACGTCATCTGGATGTGTATGGGTATGTGCGCCCAACCACATGTCAAGAGCTGGTTCATTCGACTCTAAAAATGATTCTATTCGACCAGAGTCTGGCTGAGTTCCGACAAAGTATATAAAAGATGAACCTTGTGGGGCACCATCTAGGAATTTCCCATGATAATTTCCATCACACCCTTCATTTAAACCGGTGGCGACAGTCGTTTCCTTGATCATGTGATGGGCACAAGTTACAAGGATCCTATCTTTGTTTTCCTGGACCTTTTCTTTCCACCAAGTAAATGTCTCTTCACTAATCGCACCGGCCGGATAACCGCCTCTATCACCTCGGCCAATCGGGGGGGGCAGATCGTTACGATCTGCAATCATAAGGAAAGTTATATTGCCAACTTCAAAAGAATAATGTTCCCAGTTACCCGACACTGGAAAAGGTCTTTTTGAGTTGTCTACGTGGGAAAATTGGGTATTTTCCCCCATAGGATCTATCCATTTTTGGAACCACCATTGGGGCGGAATTTCTGAATGATGGGAACTATCGTGATTCCCAATTAAATCATAAAAGTCTTCTCTACGGTGTTTTTGTGATGAAAGATACTGTTTAACAACGATTTTCCCTTCATCGTCATCGGGCGGAAGCTGAGAACCTGTAAAGTCTCCAAGATTTACACAAATATCCCAATCGAATGGTGGGCCTCCATCTTCTCCTCCTTTTTCAGACTGTAAGATCGGCTCTGACAAGCTGTATCTACCATGCTTGATATCAGTCCCAACATGGGCGTCAGATATGGCCCACAGCCTAAATTTACCTTCTGTCATAAATAGCTACCTATACAAATGTTAGATTAGGAGAATTTGAGGTGAATATGGATAATATGCACAGGATATCAAACATTATAAGGACACATATTGTGAGGGCGTACTATGCAGAATAACCAATCCTTAGACGGAAAAGTGGCTTTAGTGACCGGTTCAGGTCGGAATATTGGAAGAGCAACAGCCCTGCGATTAGCATCTCTGGGTGCTTCCGTAGCGGTGAATGCCAGAGCAAATGAATCAGAAGCCAAGTCGGTAGCGAAGGAAATTACAGACAATGGCGGACAATCAATTTCAGTTTTGGGAAACGTTGGATCTGAGATTGAAGTGAAATCAATGTTTGAAGAAATAGAAAGAACTTTAGGCAAAGTCACAATATTAGTAAATAACGCAGGGCTCAGGGAAGATAAATTTACTTCCCAAATGACAACTGACGAATGGCGCAGAGTTTTGTCGGTAAACCTTGATGGACCATTCTACTGTAGCCGAGCGGCCATACCAGGAATGGTAGAAGCCGATTGGGGAAGGATTGTAAATGTTTCTGGCCTGAATTCCTTTAAAGGTAAGGAAGGATGGGGACACGTCTGCGCATCAAAAATGGGCGCAATAGGGTTAACTCGAGCCCTATCGATGGAACTAGCAACCAATAATATATTAGTTAATCACATAGTACCTGGTGCGTTTGACACTTCGGATGAATCGGGAAGCAACCCGACTCCGGTTGTTACAAATATACCTGTTGGCAGGCTCGGATATCCAGTTGAAATAGCCTCCGCGGTAGAATTCTTGGTCTCGCCAGAAAACAACTTCATCACCGGGCAGACGATACATGTAAATGGCGGAGCATATGCTTACTAAATATCAGTGAGCAGTTGCTCTCGTAGATCCAAAGAAAAAATTTGGAGGAATTACTAATGTCTGGCAGATTAAAAGATGTTAAGGCTGTGATAACCGGGGGTGCTGGAGCTATAGGTATGGCTACTGCTGAGGCATTCTTAAAAGAAGGAGCTCAAGTACTTATTACGGATTATAATGCGGAAATTGTAGACCGCACTCTTAAATCCCTTAAGACTGTGTCTGGTACTGTTTTTGGTTACCCCGCAGATGTAACTTCAAAAGATGAAGTTACTGCTATGATGGATAAAGCTGCTAGCTCCTTAAATGGGATCACAGCCTTAATCAATAATGCAGGAACGGTCTCACCAGGTTATCTTGTCGACCAATTATCAGAAGATATTGACAGGGTCATCAATGTGAACGTCAATGGAGTGATTGTTTGCACCCAAGCGGCCATACCTTACCTGGAAGAATCTGAAGGCTCATCGATTACCAGTACTTCTTCTCAAGCGGGAAGGAGAGGTTGGAATCAAAATGCTGTATACAGTGCCTCAAAGGCGGCTGTAATTGGGTTCAGTAGAGCCATGGCTGTGGAGTTGGCCCCCAGCATCAGAGTAAATTCGATCGCGCCAGGGCATATTAAAAACGAGGGTATGGCTTGGGCAGCCTTTGCTAAACGTAAAGAAACCCATCAAACTGTCCAGGATTTTAGCGCGGAGCTAGCTGCCACAGAAATTCCTCTTAGACGTTTACAATCGGCAAGTGATATAGCGAATGGATTTGTATTTCTCACCTCGAAAGAAGCATCCGAAATTACCGGTGCAGTATTAAATATTGGTGGGGGAGTAGTGATGGATTAAGAAATTTATTCACTAACATTCCAAATAAATCTATATTTATTTGGAATAAATCTTATCCCTTCTAACGTGATTAAACAGACATAAAACAGCCCTTTTGGAGAAGTATGAAATGGCATCAAACCCGATCTTGGCCTTACAAGATTCTATAGAAGCGCTCGGGACCACATCGAAAAATTACAGAGATACATTACATTTACCGATGCATCACATCTCAGTTGGGATTACCCCTATCTCTTTCTACGAAACTGAAGCTGACGTCCCCAACTATTTTGCTGATTTCTATCATACAATTCGCCCTGAATGGATTGGAAGCACATGTCAATTAGATTCTTACTCAGAAATAATAAGTGACGAAGAAAAGGTAGGATATCTCGTCAAAGCCTCTCGACTGGATGAAAATGGTTCCACAATGTCGACATTTGAAGGGATTTTCACTATGGGAAATATCGAAGAAGATTGGCGTTTGATAAGTAGAAACATTTTCAATGTATCCAAAGAATCCAAAATCAGACAAAGAGAACTTATTAATAAATGGAACAAATAAGTCAGGCTCTTAATTCCAATTAAAACCCACAAACAAGACAATCATAGGTTAAATCGAGGCTCTAAATAGCCTTTCTCTTTATCGTAGACCTGAAGCCTTTGCCTACTTACATCACTGATAATTATCCGGTCATCTCTCGTGATGCTAATGGAGGTTGGTCTCATGAAAGCCCCTAGCTTGGATTTATCTTTAGCCTGTTTGAATGCATTGTAGTAATCTACATTTGTTTCTAAGAAATTCAAAGCGGAGCGAGATAATTCGGTGGCATCGCCATAAAGGGAAGTGAGAATTTCTCCATCACTGTCAAAAATCTGAACCTTTTGGTTGCCCCAATCAGTAACGTATACATCTCCTTCGCTATCAACAGCAACATCAGAAGGATGATTCAATCTTAAGGTATCTATAGCTGACTCTCCAAAATTTTGAATCCATTCACCGTCCCCTGTAAATTTTTGAACTCTGTCATTGCCCCAGTCGGCAACATACACAAATCCTTCTGCATCGACTGTTATACCCCACGGATCGTTCAACTGCCCTATGCCTGAGCCAATTTCACCCCAAGATTGGATAAATTCACCGTCATTTGTGAATTTTTGTATACGGTTATTTCCAGCATCTACCACATAAAGATTCCCGCCCATATCAGATACTATGCCAGCAGGTTTTGAAAATTCTCCTTCGGCTGAACCTTCAACACCCCACTCAAGAATCTTTTCATCTTCTGAGGTGTACTTCAATACCCTATTTTTTATTTCATCAGTGCAATAAAGGAATCCTTCTTCGTCAACAGCCAATGAAACCGGCCACATGACGTCATCTTGCGCGAAGTCACTTATAAATTCATCCTCTAATTTCCATTTTCCTATTCGTTTAAAATTCGGCTGGGCTCTTTTATTACCGTCACCGTCTTTCGGATCAGGGGCCCTATTGAGTACATATATAACACCGGATTTAGCTGTTGCGACACTATAGGGATGCAAGAAACCATCTCCCGCTATCGTGAGATGCCCGATAGCGTGACTGAAATTCCAGGTTCGCCCTTGTACGTTGGTTATAAGCATGAATTAGACTCCATTGATAGTAGTAACCCTATAGCTCTGCGTCCCCTAGTTAACCGAATTGATATTCTCTTGTAGAAGCTATTAGAGCTAGCACCTCTGCAGCCTTCTTAGCTGAATCCTCGTAGGAGTCTTTATCCCAGGCTATATCACCATACTCCATAGCATGGTCGACAAGTTCCTCCTTAGTCTTATCCTTTACCGGTAGAGGTCCCATCAACTCAAGACATCGCTCCACAAGCATCTCAGGTGACGTGGTTGCTGATCCTTCAGCTACCTTCTCAATTATTTTTCTGACGCCCGGTAGATTCACATCGCCCATGGTGTCAGTAAGAAAATTAACCCTTTTAACAAGGGCGCCACTGTTGATCCATTCCTTGCCTGTATGCCAGCCTTCAACGCTAGGGGGATCCATTAATTCTTGCCCCATAAATCCTGGTTGATAGACCGTCTCCTGTACTCTGGGATCAGGACCAACCATGTCCTCAGCGAGACGGAGGGTACCAACAATTAGTTCAATAGGGCTTCGGACCCTTTTATAAGCTGACTTTTTGAAAAAGTCAGAGTGAAATAATCCTCTCAGTACTGGTGTTATCTCATAGTTGGATTCAAGCAGCAGATTGGCTAAATATTCAACGGCTTCAGGGTTATTGGGAGCCTCTATGTTCCATGCAGGTACTTGAGGTTCGTCTTCGACAAAGAAGTTGTACAAATGCCTCGCTATAAACCGGGGGCAGGCATCCTGCTTAAGGATTATATCTATTATGTCCTCACCGTCGAAATTTCCGGTATGGCCGAGGAAAGTTTTTTCAGAATAGTCGTGATCTTCCGGCAGGAATTCAAACTTCCAGGGGTGTCTTCCGTATGGAAAGACACCCATTCTTGGCTCCGCCGTCCACCCTGTGAATGCTCGAGAGCATTCGTAGACATCTTCCTCAGTATAATTTCCAACTCCAAGTGAAAAAAGTTCGAGTAACTCACGACCCCAATTTTCGTTGGGGGCATTCTTATGATTTTCATTGTTATCGAGCCAGAAAATCATTGCAGGGTTCTTGGCGAGCTTAATCAACAGGGTGCGGTAATTTCCCATGCCTTCTTCCCTGAACATATCCATTTGAGAGAGCATTGACTCAGTGTCATCAACTTTGGAATATCCCGTTGCAAAAACCTGGTGCCAGAATAACGCCATTTTTTCTTCCAATGGACGTTTGGTGTTGAGAAGAAAGTAAAAATATTTCATCTGCCCCGGTAAAAGCCCAACTGGGTTATCGGCCTGTGGATGCCTACGTATGAACTCATAATAATCGAAATTTGGGTCAGATTTAGGATTCAGTAATTTCTCAACTGCCCCTTCATACCCAAGTGCAGCATATTGCTCGAGTTCACCATAACTGAAACCTAACCCTGCTCGTCTCAAAAGATGGGTTATTAATGAAAATTCAGCTGTTACAGTCATACTGATCTCCTATTCAATCTCTATTTATCCAGCGATGCCAAAAGACGCGCTCTTTTTTTTATAAATACTAAACCAAAATAATAATTACAAAATCTCTGCGTATCAATAGTCCGGTTAAAGGTTATATTCAGGGTCCATATAGCCTTTCTCTTTATCGTATACCTGAAGCCTTTGCCTAGCGGTGTCACAGATCAGGATTCGATCATCTTTCGTAATGCTGATAGAAGTTGGTCTCTCAAAACTCCCTAACCTGGATTTATCTTTAGCCCGTTTAAACGCCTTATTATAATCCTGATTTACTTCCATGAATTTAAGAGCGGAGCGAGATAATTCAGTTGCATCTCCATAAAGGGAAGTGATGATTTCGCCATCACTGTCAAAAATCTGAACCTTTTTGTTACCCCAATCGGCCACATACACGTCTCCTTGACTATCAACGGCAACATCTGAAGGATGATTCAATCTCAATTCTTCCGGAAATGGTGCCCCAAAATTTTGGAGCCATTCACCGTCCCCTGTAAATTTTTGAACCCTGTTATTACCCCAGTCGGCAACATATACAAATCCTTCTGCATCGACTGTTATACCCCACGGATCGTTCAACTGTCCTATGCCTGAGCCAAATTCACCCCAGGATTGGATAAATTCACCGTCATCCGTGAATTTCTGTATACGATTATTCCCAGCATCTACCACATACAGATGCCCTCTCAAATCCGATGCTATGCCAGCAGGCTTTGAAAATTGCCCTTCGCCTGAACCTTCAGCACCCCACTCCAAAATCTTCTGATCTTCTGAGTCGTATTTCAATACCTTGTTTTTTACTTCATCGGTGCAATAAAGGAATCCTTTTTCATCAACAGCCAATGAAACAGGCCACATGATGTCGTCTTGCGCGAAGTCACTTATAAATGCATCCTCTAATTTCCATTTTCCTATTCGCTTGAAATTCGGCTGGGCTCTTCTATTACCATCATCCTCTTTGGGATCAGGACCTCTATTTAGAACATACATAACGCCGGAATCAGTTGTTACGACACTATAAGGCCACAAAAAAGTTTCGCCTGACGGACCTACATGTCCGATAGCATGGCTGAAATTCCAAGTCCTGCCTTGTACTGTAGTTGTAAGCATGAAATAACCTCCGTTGGCACGAGTAAACCTTTTGGGTTTACATTCGACATTTATCCAAATTGGTATTCTCTTGTGGACGCTATAAGGGCTAGCATCCCTGCCGCCCTCTCAGCTGAATCCTCATAGGAGTCTTCATCCCAGGCTATATCACCATACTCCATAGCATGGTCGACAAGTTCCTCCTTAGTTTTATCTTTTACCGGTAGCGGTCCCATTAGTTCCAAACATCGCTCAACCAACAGCTCGGGAGACATTGTTGCCGATCCTTCAGCTAGCCTCCCAATAATCTTTTTTACACCTGGTAGAGTCAGATCACTCATCGTGTCGGAAACAAAGTTAACCCTTTTCACCAATGCGCCACTGTTTATCCATTCCTTACCTGTATGCCATCCTTCGACACTTGGAGGGTCTAATAATTCCTGGCCCATAAACCCTGCTTGATATACCGTCTCCTGTACTCTGGGGTCCGGCCCAATCAGGTCCTCAGCCAGTCGGAGAGTACCAATGATTAGTTCAATTGGGCTTCGAACTCTTTTATATGCTGATTCTTTGAAAAAGTCCGAGTGAAATAATCCTCTCAGCACCGGTGTTATCTCATAGTTGGATTCAACCAGTAGATTGGCAAGATATTCAACGGCTTCAGGGTTATTGGGAGGTTCTATATTCCAGGCAGGGACTTGAGGTTCATCTTCAACAAAGAAGTTGTACAGATGCCTCGCTATAAACCGCGGGCAGGCCTCCTGCTCAAGGATTATATCTATTATGTCCTCACCGTCGAAATTTCCGGTATGGCCGAGGAAAGTTTTTTCAGAATAGTCGTGATCCTCGGGGCGGAATTCGAACTTCCAGGGGTGTCTTCCATAAGGGAAGGCCGGAATCCTTGCCTCTGCGGTCCATCCAGTGAATGCCCTCGAACACTCGTAAACATCCTCTTCAGTATAGTGTCCCACACCCAGTGAAAAAAGTTCGAGTAATTCACGTCCCCAGTTCTCATTTGGAGCATTTTTATGATTTTCATTATTATCAAGCCAGAAAATCATTGCCGGGTCCTGGGCGACCTTGATCAATAGGGAGCGGTAATTTCCCATGCCTTCTTCCCTGAACATATCCATTTGGGAAAGCATAGAGTGAGGGTCCATGCCCTTGGATATCCCAGTTGCAAAAACCTGGTGCCAGAATAATGCCATTTTTTCTTCCAATGGGCGTTTGCTGTTGAGAAGATAGTAAAAATATTTCATCTGACCAGGTAAGGCCCCTACCTGGCCATCTCCCTGTGGGTGTCGGCGTATAAAGTCGTAATAATCAAAGTTTGGATAAGACTTAGGATTCAATAGTTTTTCAACTGCGGCTTCATACCCAAGCTCAACATATTCCTGAAGCTCATCGTGACTCAAACCTAATCCCGCTCGTCTCAATAGATGGGCTATCAATGAAAATTCGGCTGATACAGTCATATATATCTCCTATGTCAAGCTATCTCTATTTACCTAGCGATCCCAAAGGACATGCCCTTTATCTCATCGTCCTCATCCTCTTTCATCTTTTCTGCAAGTCGCATTACTAAAGCTCCTGCAGCCGTCTCCGACCAGAACCATTCGTGTATCTTGTGATCACTGTCATAGGTATCGCGAGCCATCATAGATTCATAATAGTACGATTTTATGTCATCCACACAATAACGGATAAAATTTGCTAGTGAAGTTTCGAGAGGTTTCATGGTTGTATCAACGGCATTTCCACCTGTGTATCCTTCCAAGAATTCTATCAATTCATTAAATCGTACTGGTTCCAGCCCACTCAACCCAAAGGCTGTCCGGCCGGCATTCCCCTCTACCCATTGCGTGTAATAAGGCTTTAAGGAATCAGCCTCTTCCAGAACAAGTCCTTTTGACAATTTGATGGAGTTAGTCACTTGGGTTCCCTGTACTATGGCCTGGTCAGGGTTAGTCTCCGACTCAAACTGTTCTAACACTGGGCTAGAATCGCGATTCAACAAATCAAAAGTGGCGTTCAAAACTGTTTGTTGAAATTCCGGGTCACCTGGTTTCCCTAGAGCCTTTCCAAAATTAAAAGGTACTGCTAGCATGCGAGGTGGTTTTACTCTCTGGGCATGCTCCTCTATTAGCACTATGCCAGTGGTAGTCAATCCAGCCTCCTCCAAAACCCTAGCTATAACGCTTACAGCGTTTGAACAAGCAGGTCAAGTGGGGGTCAGCAGCACCACATCAACTTGGTCTTTTTTTAATTTCGCCGCGACATCTGATCCAGATTCCTCTATAAAGCCAGTTACGTCTCTTACAGCTCCCATAAACGAGTAATATTTATCTGCTAGGGAACCTATTTCTCCTCTCTGATGCATTTCCTGTAATCGGTTGATGGGAAAAGTAACGTTTATATCGCGATAAATCCCCGTATGATCAAAGGCTATACTCGTATGGCTCTGAACAATATCTTTGGGTTCTGATGAGCTTGGTATAATTCTGTAGGAAGTGTCTCCTCCATCAAGTGGCATAGCCTTATCCTGTATAAAGGGTTTATCTCCTCTGACATGCAGTCCCGCTGTTGTCACTAGAGCAACCCTAGCCTGGGACAACGGTTTCGCCATTGGGGTCCACGGAGCCTCCTCATTATCAATACAAGGCCATGTCAACATCATCTGTCTTACTGGCTCAGCAAGTGTTTCCAGTTTCGGCATATTCTTCCCCTTTCTGATCCATATTTTACTTAATTTTCGGCCGGAACTAAACCTATCTTTCTGTTCCTCTCAATCTGGGATCAAGTGCGTCCCGTAAACCATCACCAAAGAGGTTAAATGATAATACCGTCAGGGTTATAAACACCCCAGGGGCGGCCACAAACCACCAAAGTGGGTATAGTTGTTCTCCTGCCTCGGCAAGCATTTTCCCCCATGAGGGTGTCGGGGGATTGATCCCAACCCCAAGATAACTCAAAGAGGCCTCGGCTATTATTATTCCCCCAATGTTAATCGTAATTAGCACAATAACAACTGCGACGCATTGCGGGAGGATATGTCTCCACATGATTCTGACTTGAGAAGCTCCGATGGCTCTGGCGGCTTCAACATACATGCTCTGTTTAACAACCAAAACAACGGATCTCACGGTTCTTGCTACTGTTGGAATTCTCGTTACTGATAAGGCGAAAATTACAGTCCACATACTAGGCCCCAGAACAATGACTATCATATAAGCGAAAATCAGTCCCGGCAGGGCCATAAGTATTTCGATAAACCTTTCCCCAATTAAATCAACCTTACCTCCCAAATATCCGCTGACAATACCCCATACCAGACCAATGAGGGTGCCGATAGTAACAGCAGCAGCAGCAACAATAAGTGATGACCTGGCTCCGTATATGATTCGTGAAGCTATGTCTCTCCCAATGTTGTCGGTACCAAACCAATGGGCGCTATCGGGTGCTCCTCTGAAATTATGGAAGTCTACCCAGATGGGATCATATGGGGCAATAATTGGAGCAAACGCACCCAAAAGTATAATTATAAACGCTATAAATCCCCAGAGGGAATGCCACGGCCGGTTTAGGATGAATTCTTTTACAGGCCTAACTATCTTGGAGAAAATATCACGCATTTATAATCCATTTATCTCCGATTCGGAATTGTGAAAAAAATGTCCAATCCTCAAGCTGTGGTTACCCTCTTATGACATCCGTATTCGTGGGTCTAGGACGCTGTATAAAAGATCTATAATAAGGTTGACAATGATAAATATTATTCCATAAAGCAATACCAAGCTTTGAACTACATTCATATCACGCTCTATAGTTGCCAAGACTATTGATCGACCAAGTCCAGGGGTCATAAAAGCGACTTCAACGGCTACAGACCCCCCCATTACGAACCCCAACATCACCCCACTGATCGTCAGCACAGGCAAAAGAGCGTTGGGTAAAACATGCCTTGCTATGACGATCCTTTCGGCAAGTCCTTTTGATTTGGCGGTCTTAACGTAATCCTGTCGAAGTACCTCAAAAAGAGAAGATCTCGCCATTCGGGCTATAACGGCCGCCATCGAGGTTGACATCACCAGAATCGGTCCAATTATAATCTGAAAGTTTGCCCAAGGGTCCACCCACAAGTTCACACCGACAAATGGAGGATGGTATCCCCACCAAACTACCCAAGCGAGCACGATAAGTAATCCAAGCCAAAAATTTGGCAAAGCCAAAAACAAAACTGTCGTTGTACTCGCCAACTTATCCCAAATACTATTAGGTTTTATGGCGCTCAACATTCCTACTGGCAGCCCTATTACCCAAGACAATAATACCGACAATATCCCTATCTCCGCGCTAATAACACCTCTGCTCAGAATTAAATCTCTTATAGGCTCCCCGCCTCGGGACTGTGAGTAGCCAAACGAGCCGTCAAATACGTCTCTCATCCAAGTTGAATATTGAATATATAAGGGTCTATCAAGACCGAGCTCTTTCCTTATAGCCTGTATTTGTACATCGGTCAATTGTTGAGAAACCATATCATCCACCACAAACGCCCCCAACCCTCCACCGGGCAGCACTCGCATTGCCCCAAATATGAGCACGGTTAGACCAAATAGAGTGGGGATCGTCAGAAGAAATCGGCGCGCTACATATGTCCTCAAGACTCAACTCCAGGAGTTAAAGAAACGGGGTTGCATTGAATGGTATTACCCACCTATGCAACCCCGTTATTCATCAAAATTTGGATCTGGATATATTTTATCTATCGAGCCACACATGGTCGAATCTACTGATTTTTTCAGCGAATCCAGCATATGTGCTTCCATTGGCCGGCATCCCCTTAACGTCTGGATAGAACCAGACAATGTTCCGTCCAGCCTGTGTCATCGGCTGAAACGGCATCCCTTGATTCAGTTGGTCGAAGACATCCTCAGATACAGCGTACCTATCCCCTGGTGCGGCGGCTTTAAGTTTAGCCCAAAGGTCATCCAGAGCAGTGTCTTGGAACTTACCAAGGTTGAAATTACAAGGGACATCACCACAGGTACCTGTAATGTCTCTAATAAAAGATTCCGGTGCAGGGACAGTATAGAGCGCATTATTGAGCCCCATGTCAAATTCCCCGGCAGATTTAATTTCACGCCACGTTCCCACATCGACCATTCGAAGCTCTGACTCCCACCCTAGGTGCTGTAGAAGCATTGCTTGAACGAGTTCCATTGTAATCGTGTTGAACTTATTATTTCTTCCCGGCAAATCAAGCTTAGGAAGTGGTGTTCCTTCCGGATATCCAGCGTCAGCCAGGAGGGCTTTCGCCTCGGCTATATCCTCTTCTGTTGGGGCCCTGAAATATTTTTCCTCTCTCAGTTGCTCCGCGGTGTATTCTTTCATACCCATTCCCTGTGGAAACCATCCTCCCCCATACGTAGCACCGAGAGATTGGTTCATACCAATCACTAGAGCTTCAGGTTCAATCACTAGAGCGGCTGCTTGCCTCATGCGCACATCATCAAAAGGGGCTCTGTTGGCATTGAATAAAACGTGCCAATAGAACGGCCATAAGACCGTATTACGTTGTATTTGAGGTATAGCGCCTATTTTTGCGGTGTCACCAGGTGCCGTCGCCTGGGCAATATCAACCATGTGAGTCTGAACGGCTGCTGTCAGTGCAGGAGTGAAGGGAGCGAAATAAATGGTCTCAACTCTATCAAGATAAGGAGTATGAGGATTCCAATAATCTACATTAGCCTCCACAAGAAAATGGTCTGCGGTTGTTTCAACAAACCTGAACGGGCCCGTTCCAGAGACTTTGCTCAAGTCAATTTCTTTAAAACTACCATTATGTTCTTCCCAGTCAGCTTTACGACTGATATGGAACGAGAAATCAGTAAACCCTGCCATCGCATGCGTCATCGTCGGAGCCTCTTCAAAATTGAAGACTACCTCACTATCGGTAGATGTTATCTCTTTAAGAGTGGCGCTCTGCATGACACCTCTATTAACAGAGGCTAAACCTTCTCCAAAAGTATCTGGAAATACCCCCCTGTCGAAGGTCGCCTTGACATCGTGGCCGGTCAGCTCCTGGCCGCTATGAAATTTAACGCCATCCCTGATTTGGAATGTGTACGTCTTACCATCAGAAGATCGTTCCCATGAAGTACCGATTTCTGGAATGACCGTCATATCTGCGGTCCTCGTGTCATGACGCAATAGCCTGTCGTACATGGTGTGCATCGTGCCGTGCCAGGTAAGGCTGCCGCAACAAAAATAATCCCAGTGAGCTGCAGGTCCAATACTGATCCACTTCAAGGTTCCTCCACGCTTGTGGTTAGGATCCATGGTTTCCACATACCAATCGACAGGGCCGGGAGTCGCGACGACAATTTCCAGTTCCTTAACTATCGTCTCAACCTCAACCTCTTTTATTACTTCTACCTCAACCTCTTTAATTACTTCTACTTCTACTGGTACCTCTTTAATTACCTCCACTTCCTTGACTACTTCCGTAGTACAGGCTGCAGTTACAGCCAAAATGAAGGTGGCTAACAAAGCTGTGATCAATAAGCGCATTCTGAATACCTGATTCATTTTTACCCCTTTTCCTGCTTGGTTTCTGGCTAAGCAAATCTCAAATATTTCGCAAGTTAATAGTTATAATCCAAAACTGCAGTAAGGATTTTCATACATTATTCTTTATAGGCCCTTCAAATTGCAACCTTAGCTTAGGTAAGTTTCCGGTTATATCAGTGATAGTAAGGCATGTTTTATGCTGAAGGATGTGCAACAATACCCTTCGAAAGCCTGGTGGGGCGACACCTAGAGTTAATGCTCTTTACCAGTAAAAGATCAGGTTAGACAAGGATTCGCTCTTAGAAAGCAAGGAAACACACAACGAATATTCTGCTCAAGGAACATGAGAGATACTAGCTTTTTGGGCTCCTACAAGAAAGTAGGTATCTGGTTAATTGACCATGGTCGTATAATTCTAAGAATTACCTAATTGTAGGGAGGAGACTTTCATATGGTAACCAAAGACAAAGCCCCAGTTATCGTTGTTCTACAGTTGACAGGGGGTAACGATTATTTCAACACAATAATTCCATACAACGACAACAATTACTACGACAGCCGTCCGTCACTAAAGGTACCCCAGGATGACATGTTGACTCTTGACCAAGAGTTCGCGATGCACCCAGCAATGGGACCGATGTCTGATATTTATAAGACGGGAGAGATGGCTATCATCCACGGAATCGGTTATCCCAACTCAACTAGGTCCCATTTTCGAGCTATGGATATATGGCATACTGCCGAACCGGACAAGGTTGGGACTGAGGGGTGGTTGGGCAGAGTCGTAAGAGAATTAGATCCTAAGGGAGAAAACCCTGTTACGGCAGTAAACATTGGACAAGGTTTACCAAGAGCGTTAGTTGCACCAAATGTATCTGTGGCCTCTGTCGCTGATGTAGAAACATATGGACTGCTAACAAGCGTAGAAGAAGAGGCTGCAAGAAACAAAATGCTTACACGTTTTTCAAACATGTATGGAGCCGCTTTGGGATCTGGTCCAGTCATGGATTATCTTGGGCAGACTGGAATAGATGCTCTTAACGGAGCTGATATTCTGAAGGTTGCTCCAGAAAAATACGAGTCTCCCATTGAATACAGTAATAGCCTAATAGCTCGAAACCTTCGTGATGTCGCGTCAGTGCACAAAGCAGATCTTGGAACAAGAGTGTTTTACACACAACAGGGTAGTTACGACACCCACGGCGCACAAGCTCCTACCTTCTCAAAGCTTTGGACAGAAGCGGCAGCAGCAATTCAAGATTTCTGGGACGATCTCCGTATCAGTGGGCACCATGACAACGTTGTGATGTTTATTTTTTCGGAATTCGGAAGGAGGGTTAGGGATAACGGGTCTGGTACTGATCATGGCTCAGCAGGGGTATCATTTGTTATAGGCCCTTCGGTGAAGGGTGGAATGTACAGTCGTTACCCTGAAACCCGTTCAGAAGCACTGGATCAGGGAGACCTTGTACCTAACCAAGATTTCAGAGGGGTATATTCAACACTATTAGAAAATTGGTTAGAAGTAGAGGCTGCCCCTATTGTAAATGGGACATTCTCCAGTGAAAACTTTTTTGTCGGTGTTAATTAATTAGTCTTGAATTAGACAAGTAGATGGGTACAAACAACGGATTAGTGTAGCCTGCAATAAGAATGATGACCTGTTCAATCTCAACTTGTACGGTGAAATGGTATCTATCAAACAAATCCGTATTCGGATTCTGAATACGGTTTGTGAACCAATTTCAAATTACTGGTATAGCAAAGGCTTCTTATCGGATACCTGCCGAAATTTATGTCCCAAATGAAACCTAATTTCTTAATAATAATGTCTGACGAACACGGTCCCATGTTCAGTGGCACATACGGTCACCCGATTGTCAAAATCCTCAATATGGACAGACTTGCTGAATAAGGAACGACTTTTGATGCCGCTTACTGTAATACCCCGTTATGCGTACCATCACGAGCCTCTTTTATGACAGGAAGATAGAGCCACACACTGGGTATATACGATAATAATTCGGCCCTGCCTGTAGATCTGATTACATGGCCTTATTTGTTGCGAGACCAAGGATACAATGTTGCCTTGAGCGGCAAAATGCCCTTTTAGGGGCTGACCCTCTCCACAGTTTTGAAGAGCAACTTAGCGAAGATGTTCATCTAATGCATTACAAAATGCCTCTTCAGATGTGGGAAAAAGGTGTCCCCACGGAATTACCAGACAACTTAACATCGGATTCATTAATATCAGAGGCTGGTTCTGGAACAACCATAGAAATAGAGGGGGACAATGCTACGGAAACAGCCGCACTCCAATTCCTCGAAGATTCTTCCCGGCATGACTCGCCTTGGGCTCTATGTGTAGGCTTCATGGCCCCTCATTTTCCATTTGTTGTACCAGAGCCTTATTTTTCCATGTATTATCCAGACAATGTCGACCTACCTACTATGCCTGACGGACACTTAGAAAACCTTCCTAAATCTGCAAAGAGGTTGTTGGCATCGTTCAGTATGACGGGTTCCTATCCAACTGAAGATACTGCCAAGGCAAGGGCTGCCTACTACGGTCAGATCACATGGATGGATGAAAAAATAGGAAAGCTACTAGACACTTTGCAAAAGCAAAATATGGGAAAAAACACTGTCGTCATCTATACATCAGATCATGGAGAATCATTAGGGGAACACGGTCTTTGGCGGAAGAATACCTTTTACGAACAAGCTTCTAGAATACCTTTACAGATAAAATGGCCAGGCGTGATACCTAAGAATCAGAGAATCTCCCAGTGTGTTTTGCTAGTTGACCTAACAAGTTCAATTCTTGAAATGGCCGGCATTGAAAATGAACCCACAGCCCATTGGAGTTTGGACGGCGATTCTTTACTACCTCTTATGACTGGAAACGCCGAGAATTGGAAGGATGAAGTGTTCTGTGAGTATGAGGCGCATGGGACGGATCGTGTTCGGGCCATGATAAAAACTGGGGATTGGAAACTCTCCTATAGTCATGGCACTCCTCCTGAATTGGAGCTGTATAACCTCGACGCAAATCCTGGTGAGTTTAACAATGTTGCAAATGAGTCTAGATATCGCTCCATCCACCGAGAGTTAATAGAGAAATTATTATCGAAATGGGATCCTGAAAAAGTAACTGAATCGGTCCTGAGAAGCCAAAGATGAAGACAAATCATCGAAGAACAGACCGACCTGAAGAATAACCCAACTGGTTCTTGAAATATCCGATGAATTACATAGAACCCGGTATAAAGTTAAATCAAAAGTCCAACTCTCTCACAGGCATAATCTCGCATTTGGCCCAACTTAAAGCAGGATTCAAAAATTCGTACAACTTGTCTATATCGTCGGTTTCTACCACATAGACGGTACGATGTTGGGGTCTACCTCCAAGTGAGAACACAA
>CAYMZR010000012.1:0-33163 GCA_964394975.1 uncultured Dehalococcoidia bacterium
CTGCTCCTATGGTCGCATAAAATGATAATGAAAAAATTGAAGTGGCAACTGCCACTTTTATTGGAAATGAAAATGCTGAAACCAGTATAGGAGTCCTCAGAAATCCACCACCGGTGCCAAAAAAGCTAGAGACAAAACCAAGGATCAAATTAAATGTAACAGCCAGTGATTCGTTAAATTTGTAAATAAATGTCGTCCCATCTGAAGACTTTATTTTCCTTTCCTTCACGTTGAAATCCATCCACCTAGGACGGTTGGAGTTAAATATGATTTCACCTTCTGAATACTCCGTATCCTCCGCATTATTACCGCTGCGCAAAAACATGTGAAATGCCAAAGCCAACAACAAAACGCCGAAAAGAGTTCTAAAAGCATTCCCAGGCATCGCATCCAAAACAAAAGGGGCCAATACAGAGCCCGGAACTGCCGCTACTGCAAATAAAAGTCCGCTTCTAACATCAATAAAACCTGTTTTCTTATAGGCAATAAATCCAGAAATACTATTTATGGATACCAAAGCTAAAGAAGTGCCTGCTGCTATTTCAGGATCTTTCGAGAAAAAAAGAATCAGTACAGGAGCTAAGATGAATCCGCCACCAGCGCCCACCAAAACCCCATAAATTCCAGTAGTTATCCCGAGTGCAAGAAAAATTATTTCAATCAAGTGGTTTTCTTTTTATCAAATTCTATTCCCTTAATTGCGAAAGGGCTTCAATCAAAAAATGTTCAGGAACTTCATTATTCGTAACAGCTTTGCCAATTGTTTCCAACAAGACCCAATTGACTGAACCCCCAACTGTCTTTTTATCTGATTTTATGGCTTCGACAATTTTATCAGTGCCGATATCACTCGCAGTAGTGGGTAAATTATATTTTTGCAATAAGGTTTTCTGCCTTTCTACTTCAAGGTCAGACATCATACCCATGGATTTTGACAAACTTGCGGCAGCCATCATCCCTATACTGACAGCTTCACCGTGTAGGTATTTTGAATATCCGGTAGTGGATTCTATGGCGTGGCCTACAGTATGACCATAATTCAGCAATATTCTGATTCCCAAAGTCTCCTTCTCATCTTTAGACACAATTTGAGCCTTTATGGCAACACTTTTCTTTATAATATCGGTGGCAATTTCCGGGTCCAAGGAAGTTATCTCATTGTGTTTTTCTTCGAAAATATTTAATAGGCTATTATCAAGAATCAATCCATGTTTTATCGCTTCTGCCCATCCTGAAGTTAGTTCCCTAGCAGGCAAGGTACCTAAAGTTTCCACATCCGACATAACAAACTTAGGTTGATAAAAAGATCCCACCAAGTTTTTCCCTTGTTCCATATCAACTGCAACTTTACCTCCAATTGATGCATCCATCATTGCAAGTAAGGTCGTAGGCACTTGTGCAAAAGGCATACCACGTAAATATGTTGCCGCAACAAAGCCAGCCAAATCACCAATTACTCCTCCACCTACGGCAATAATCATATGGCCTCTTTCAGCTTTGTGATCAGCCAACCATGAATAAATATGTTTGACGGTATCTAGATTTTTATGCTGTTCCCCAGAGGGCACAAAAAACAAATACGCTGGGATACCGACAGATTCCATTGACTCCTGTACCCGCCTAGCATGCCGACTAACTCCTTCATCAGATATGACATAGACTGTTTTTATTTTTAGTGTTGATTTAACTCTAGTGCCTATCTGATCAATTATTCCCCAGCCTACCCACACTGGATAGGTAGCACTATCGGTCACTACTATAGAGGCTAAGTCGTCATAATTTATTGTTTCCAATCCGATAAACTCCTGTAAATTTCTCTAGCCACGGTTTCCGGACTTTTCCCGTCCGTATTTACACTAAGGTTTGCCTTCTTGTAAGCATCTTTCCTAGATTCCAATAATTTTGCGATTCGTTCAAGCGGTTTCTCAGAAACCAACATAGGTCTGTCGTTCTGTACTCCAGTCTGCTGTGACTGAACACTCAACCTTTTCAGTATCGTCTCAGGCGTTGCTTTCAACCACACAACTGCACCAGAACTTCCCATGATTTCAATATTTTGATCCGAAACCGGAACGCCTCCACCGGTAGAGACAATTATTTCAGAGCGAGTAGATATCTGTCTCAAGCACTTGGTCTCAACAGACCTGAAATATTCCTCGCTGCGGAGCGTAAAAATATCCGAGATAGATTTCCCTTCTTTTTCTTCGATAACAAGATCTAAATCCACAAAACCCTTTCCCATAATTATGGCGAGAGCACTCCCAACAGTGGATTTACCAGTGCCTGAGAAACCTGTCAGATATATATTATTTTTCATAAATCGAACACTGCCTGATTTACGCTCAAAAGCTCCCATCAGTCTACAACAGAAGTATTAATAGAGATAATTCTAGGAAGACTGTAATAACGTGGGGTGATTGTGACTACTTTTGAGTATAAGCTCTTACACTAAAAATGACTACCAAGGCAGGTATGGCAACTACTCAAAAACAGAAGGAAAATGGTGAAAGAGATACTCACAACGGGTGCCATTTTGATTTCAATACTGTTTAGCGTTGGTTACTTCAAAATAAAATAACTAATTCACTAGCTGAGAATTCGTGACACTTATTGGCACATTTTACTTAAAGGCAATTAATATCGCCTTACTCCTTAGTGACTCCTAAAACTTTGTGATCTGCCGTTGTGAAGTCGAAACATAGCTCAGCTCAGGCAGGTATTCCCTGCAAATATTTCTTATTTCTTCATTTATTTTGGGTTTTATAAATCTTCCTAAGAGTTTATGGACACTATAAAATTATCTGAGACATAAATTATAATCTGAAAGGTGCGTAAATTGAGGTCAGATAATAGATCAAACTCAGAGCTTAGAACCGTTACTTTTGAAAAGAACCCTCTCAAATTTTCGGAAGGCTCGGTAGTTATTTCAACCGGCCTAACTAAAGTCATATGCACAGCGACAGTTGAAGACACAGTGCCAAAATTTTTAATGGGCACCGGACAAGGATGGGTCACAGCTGAATACTCTATGCTTCCAGGGTCTACCTCTCCTAGAGTCCCTCGAGACAACCAACGAAAAGGAAGGTCTCAAGAAATTTCCCGATTGATTGGTAGGTCTCTTCGAGCCTCTATCAATTTGCAAGACCTTGGCGAATTCACCATCATTATAGATTGCGACGTTCTACAGGCAGATGGTGGGACCAGAACAGCCTCTATAACGGGGGGCTTTGTGGCACTGAATTTAGCTGTCGGGCAAATGCTAAACTCAGGGTCAATCGATTCTAGCCCAGATATAACTCCGGTTGCTGCAACAAGTGTAGGAATATTGGGCGATCAAGTACTCGTAGACCTCTGTTATGAAGAAGACTCTAAAGCAGATGCCGATTTTAATATTGTAATGGCTTCGGATGGTGGGATAGTTGAAATTCAAGGGTCAGCAGAAGGGAACAGGTTCTCAAGAAAGCTAGTAGACAGCGTTTTGGATTCCGGAATCGATGCCATATCACGACTTTTCAAATTCCAAATTGAAGCACTGGATTAAAATAGATATGAGCAAGGCACCCATTATCGTGTGCGCTATCCTTGGTCTTTTACTGATAGCTTCTATATTGGTATTAAATCTTGGAAAAACCCCACCACAAATGCCGGAAGCTTCTCCTGAAAGGGTGGTGCAACTTTTCCTCGAATATGTATCTAAAGATGCCAATAATGCCGCTTACGAACTACTTTCCAAAGAACAAAAAAAAGCCTGTAGTTCCACGGAATTCGCCGCTGATAGTTATGAGCAGAAAAACAGATACTCCAATACAACAATAAAACATATCAACACTCAATCTGATTCTTTCGAATCCATCGTTTTAGTAGAAATAATTGAAATAGAACCCTCGTTTCCAATCGGCACATCTATAAATTCCCATCGGGAAAAATTTAATCTGACGAAAGAGGATTCAAATTGGAAAATTGATCGACTGCTATTTGCAACGAATTGTTTCACTGATATTGAAAATCATGGCAATGTAGATGAATGATGCAATTACTATATTAATTTTTTTACCTTTAGTTTTATTAATAAACTTATGTATATATAAATTAATCTCTTCGGGAGTAAAAACTCATCATCATTGGTCATTTTCTACCAATGCGAGACAACTATACCTATACATAATTTGCGGCGTTGGGCTAGTAATGCTCATAAATGGCCTCGGACAATCTCTGATTAACCTGACAAACATTCTTATTTCCGATTCTTTAGTGCAGACAAGTTCTGATGACGCAGCGCTTGGAATATCTCTACTAATAATAGGGGGACCTCTATGGTTTTATTATTGGCGGAAAACCCATAAAGAGCTGACGGGGAATTCTGAGGGATTATCACCAGGCATAAGAAATGCCTACTTTCTATTGGTTTTGTCTGTTTCATTTGCCATTTCAATTAGATGTCTTTTTGAATTCTTCCAAAACCTGGAATTTAACTGGCACCCGGCTGTTACGTTTTCAATATGGTTATTGGTTTGGATATTTCATGCGAGGATTTTGGTTAAAGATAGACATTTAGAAAATATAGGTGACCAGAGTTTACGCAATACATTTGTGTACACCTTCAGTTTGATAGGACTTTTCGTATTAGTTTCAAATTTAGGTAGTTTAGTTTATGTGGCCATTTCCAATCTGATCCAGGCAGAAGTTAATGATCGAGAAATTTTGTTATCCAATACTAACCGGACTACATTAAATTTAGGAATATCAATATTTCTTGGTTCCGTCACTTGGTTTATTCACTGGAAACTATTCCTCGAAAAGTTTACAAAACGGGAATATGAATCCATATACCTCTACGTGATTTATATAGTGACCACCATTGCCATTATGGTCTCTGGAATCATTTTGCTGACGACTATACTTGAATTGACATTCCAGTCTAATACTACAGATGGGTCGACACTTACTATTTTTTCTTCTCTGATCACATTTTTAATAGCCGCCTCAGTATTAATCTTTCATATTAAAAATTTTCAAAACGCCTATCTAACTACAGAATTGTCCAGAACCTCAAATGAAGTGCTAATTTTTTCGTTGGCCTTTTTAAGTCTGGTAATTTTGTGCTCAGGATTTTCCGTTCTGATCTACTCTATGTTGACATCTATAGTTCAGATAGCTTGGACAGATTTAATACAGCCTGACGAATTTTGGAAAGAACCTTTGTCCTTGGGAATAAGCCTGTCGGTGGTTGGCGGATTAATATGGTATTTTTGCTGGAGCAGATTAGGATCAATAAGCAATGCTTTCAAAAAGGATATTAGATATTCACGCATTTATTTTTTGGCCGTAATAAGCATAGCTATCATATTCACTGCAGGAACAATGACCGCTGTTACCTTCACACTAATAAAAGGGTTATTGGCTAACAATATCGGGCTGCAAACAGTTGAATCTTTGATCACACCTTTGTCCATAGGTGTCGTAATATCTATTGTGGGAATCTATCACCTTAAAATATTCCGGCATTTGCCCAACACCTCTGATCATATAGGTGACCCGAAAGTTCCAAATCCCGAACCTACAAGAAAAACAATCACTATAATAAGTCGAGAAAGTAATGACTCATTAATTGAGGCATTACAACGGCGTTTAGGATACAGCGCCAAGGAAATTATATGGGCAGGAGAATCCGATATTAATGAGGACAGAATTCAACCCAATGTGGGTGACCTGTACAATTCCATAATGGATGAGGATGATTCACAGATACTTTTAATTCAAGATGGCGACAATTACAGAATATATCCTTACGAAAAGAAATAACTAGGGGGCTAGCAATCGATGGTAACAATACACGTTTTAGGGGCCGGCACACCTACGCCTACACCTGAAAGATTTGGATCTTCCTTTGCTCTAGAAATTGGGGATGACCAAATAATGATAGATTGTGGCCCAGCTGCAACCCACAAATTAGTTAAAGCCGGCCTTTGGCCAACAAACATCGACTATTTGTTTTTCACCCACCATCATTTCGATCACGACATTGATTATCCATGTTTCCTTCTATGCAGGTGGGATCAGAGCATAGGAAAAGAAAACATCCTAAGAGTGTTTGGTCCCAATTTAACTGAAAAAATAACGACAGGAATCCTTGATGAGTCTGAAGGGTTATTCGCCCACGACTGGATCGCGAGGGTAAACCATCCACTAAGCCAAAAAGTCCATGTAAACAGAGGTGGAAGCCTTCCTAGAAAACCTCCTCAAGTAGAAGCAACAGATATAAAACCAGGTCCTGTGTTGGAAACCTCAAATTGGAATGTGGAGAGTGCTCCGGGTAAGCATGTACAGCCGTATCTCGATTCACTGGCATATCGCTTTAATACCCCTGAGGGAAGTGTAGTTTTCACTGGTGACACCGAACCTTGTGATCCTGTCATAGAACTCGCACAAAAAGCAGATTTAATGCTTTGCATGTGTTGGGATGAACAGTCCAACATGAATATTAACGGGGAAAGTGCAGGACAATGCGGTACGACTGGTGCTGCAGAAATGGCTCAAAAAGCCAATGTAAAAAAATTAGCTCTTGTACACATTGGGCCTAACTTATCAGACCCCATCGTAATGAACTCAGCAAGATCAGAAATAGAAAATATTTTTTCAGGTGAGATCGTTTTTGCCAATGAATTGGACAAAATATACTTATAAGCTATTTTGATAGCGATTCTTCCCAACCAGGGCGTAGAACTTCCATCAATATAAAATCTTGCCCTCCTCTTTTTACGTCTCGAACTGACTTGAAACCCGATTTGTTAAAAGATGCCTGAGCTCTGTAATTCCACGAAAGCGTGTGCAGATACACTCTCTCCAATTGCAAACTGGTAAATAAATGCCGCAGTAATATATTTACAGTATCGGTGCCGTAACCACTACTCCAATATTCCTTATTACCGATCATTATGCCTAATTCAGCCTGTCGACTACGCATGTTCAAATCGTAATACATTATATTTCCAATATGTATACCGTCCAAAGTTTCAACAGCTAGTCGCTTTGAACGGTAGTTAGGAAATTGCATTTCTTCTCGAGAATACCTAAAAAAATCTTCGTATGACATCGTCATCGGTCTGGTGGCATCTAAGCGAGACAACTCAGGGTCTACTCGCCAAGAATATTCATTTCGAATATCTTCCTCACGTTTTTCTCGAATACGAACTTTATTCCCCTTTTCATCCACTAAGGGAAGTTCTTTATTTTCGTCCCTAGACCAGGGAAAGGCCTTTTTGAACAATTTCTACCTCGTTTTCATATGTGAGAATATCAGGTATTTTGGATGAATCAACCCATTCAACGGTATCAAATTCACCATCGTGTCTTGAAAAATCTCCACCCGTCGGCTCCATCAAATAAAAATAAACTTGTTTGTGAAGTCTCTGACCCCTATATTCAGGATGATTAGTAACCCAGTAGCTGATAGAGTCTATGTATCTTATAGTTTTGACTTCTAAACCAGTCTCCTCTGTAACTTCACGTAGGGCAGTTCCTTCTGTAGTTTCACCAATCTCAGGAGTGCCTTTCGGCAAGCTGAAAGTGTTCGGGTCTTTTCGTCCACAAACTGCTATATAAATAGCTGCCGAATCCTTTTGATAGACTATTCCACCCGCCGATATCAAATTCATTATGCCTACATTGTAAACCAGAAACTTTCATTCTATTTACCGGCATTCCTCTCCATTACTGTTTACCACCATTAGCTTAGAAATTTTGATTTTTGAGTAGATACGTGTATATTGGTTGAGAGCGAGCGTAATGCTTGCTGCACCCTTTAAGTCAGCCCAGAGAGTCTGGCAAGGGAGCGAACTATACAGGTCAGGATTATGTAGGCCTGTGTGTGAGATGCCTCCTGCCAGTACCGGGCGGAGGTTTTTTTTTGGGAAAAAAGTTTCACATATGTCTGTGAAAAAGATACAAAGTGACGTCCAAATGAAAAGGGCATTGACCAGAATTTCTCACGAAATACTTGAGAGAAATTCAGGCGCTGAAAATGTAATTCTAGTAGGAATGCATTCCAGAGGTGTCCCTTTAGCCTTCAGAATTAGAACCCTTATAGAAAGCTATGAAGGACAAATCGTAGATGTTGGTTCTTTGGACATTGGGTTGTATCGGGACGACATTTCTGAGAAACCGCAACCAACCATGAAACCTACCGACATATCTGTGGATATCAACGGAAGGATCGTTGTAATAGTCGACGACGTGCTATACACAGGCAGATCTATAAGGGCCGCTATGGATGCTATAAACGATCTTGGACGCCCAAGTCAGATACAGCTAGCAGTATTAATCGATAGAGGGCACAGAGAGCTACCAATAAGGGCAGATTTTGTTGGCAAGAATGTTCCTACATCGAGAGAAGAAGATGTTGAAGTACGAATAATTGAAGTTGACGGTGTCGACGAAGTAATTATTTCAAGTGAAATCACATAAATGGGAGGGGGGATTTGATGATAAAAGACACTCCGGCAAAAACATCTTTAAGACAAAATCATATTTTGGATTTAGATGAATTCAGTAAATCTGATATCCAGGTGATATTCGATAATACAGATTCAATGATGGAAGTATTAAATAGAGGCCTCAGAAAAGTACCTACTTTAAGAGGGAAAACCGTCATAACCCTCTTCTTCGAAGCCAGTACACGTACCAGAGTTTCATTTGAACAAGCAGGCAAAATATTGAGTGCGGATGTCATTAATGTATCAAGCGATGGTAGTAGTAACAAAAAAGGAGAATCCCTTTACAATACTGCACTCACTCTACAGGCAATGAAGGCTGACGCAATCATTATAAGACACCAACATTCCGGAGCAGGCTATTTCCTAGCACAACAAATGCAATCGACTAGCATTATTAATGCAGGAGATGGAATGCACGCTCACCCCACCCAAAGTTTACTGGACCTTTACACAATAAAAAAACATCTTGGCAAAATAGAATCCAAAAAGGTTGTTATAGTTGGCGATTTGCTCTACAGCAGAGTAGCTAGATCTAATCTTTGGGGCCTTACAACCATGGGTGCAGATATAGTTTTATGTGGCCCAAATACTTTATTACCACAGGATTTCCTTGATCAAAGAATAGACGACGTCAGACACCCGTTTAAAAACATAACCGTCGAAAACGACATAAACAAGGCTTTGGACGGTGCCGACGTGGTAATGGCATTACGTCTACAATCTGAAAGACAGAAAGCAGGGCACCTACCATCCTTAAGAGAATATTCCAGAAGATTTGGAATAAGCTCTGAGCGCCTTAAATTAGCTAGTCCAGAAGCAATAGTAATGCATCCCGGGCCTATGAATGAGGGTGTCGAAATTGAACCTGATGTTGCCCATGGACAACAATCGGTAATAGAAAGCCAAGTCACGACCGGGGTCGCCATTCGAATGGCGATCCTATATGAATTGATAACCGGACCTCATTCAGAGAAGGAGCTGTAAATTGACGTCAAAAACACTGATCAAGGGAGGGAGAATAATTGATCCGTCACAGGAAATAGACCAAATTTCTGACCTGCTGATAGTGGACGGATTAATAAAGGAAATAAATACTTCAATCTCAAAACCTAGAAACGCTGAAATATTTAACGCTGAGGGACAGATCGTCTGCCCCGGATTCATTGACATACATTGTCATCTTAGAGAACCGGGAGAAGAATATAAAGAAACAATCGAAACCGGAACCGCTGCCGCTGCCGCGGGTGGATTCACTACGGTATGTGCAATGCCTAATACACAGCCAGCGATGGACAATCAGTCAGTAGTTGAGTATGTGCTAAAAAAAGCCAGGGAAACAGCGAGCATAAGAGTTCTGCCCATCGGGTCTGTAACGATAGGAAGAAAAGGAAAGCAACTTAGTGAAATGTCAGAACTTGCTGAACTCGGAGTGATAGGGTTTAGCGATGACGGGGACCCCGTAGAAGATCCCAATATAATGCGACAAGCCCTTAGCTACAGCGCTGGCTTGAAACTTCCCATAATCAATCACTGCGAGGTACCTAGTCTGGCTGACGGGGCGTCTATGAATGAAGGTTGGGTATCCAATAGACTAGGCCTGAAAGGCATGCCTTCCTCAGCTGAGGAAGTTATGGTAGCAAGAGATATTTCCCTGGCCGAACTAACTGGAGGGCATATCCATATAGCCCATGCCAGTACAACGGGAACTATCGATCTAATCAGATCGGCAAAAGCAACCGGAATAAAAGTGACGTGTGAGGTTACTCCGCACCATCTTACTCTGACTGAAAATGCCGTCATGGGCCATGGCAAGGATGACTTTCAACCTTTGGGAAATAATGCGTACGATACAAACGCAAAGGTGAACCCGCCCCTTCGAAGCAAATCGGACGTTGCTTCGATGATCGAATCGTTAAACACAGGGGCAATCGACTTTATAGCTACTGACCACGCTCCTCACAGCACGGTAGACAAAATGACCACATTTCAGGATTCCTCATTTGGTATAAGTGTGTTGGAGACTGCTCTAGGGTCCCTCATGGTATTAGTTGATCAAGGGCAAATGGAATTAAATACCCTCATAAAAAAACTTACAAGTGATCCAGCAACATTTTTGAACATGGACCTAGGAAATCTAAAAAAAGGTACTAGTGGGGATGTAACAATTTTTGACCCAAACGAAACGTGGACTGTAGACCCACGAGACTTCCTATCAAAAGGCAAAAATACTCCTCTAGATGGGTCGTTGCTTAAAGGAAAAATTAAAGCAACATTTTATCAAGGTATAAAAGTTTATTAAATTCTGTAGGTGATCATACATTGTCAAAAGAAGCTTTCTTAGTATTAGAAGATGGATCAATATATCCGGGCGAATCATTTGGATATCGAGATGAAACTTATGGAGAAATCGTTTTCAACACATCCATGACTGGCTACCAGGAGATGCTGACAGATCCATCCTATGCTGGCCAAATAGTAGTGCCAACGTACCCCCTATTGGGAAATTATGGCATCAATTCTTCAGATGTAGAATCAAGGGAAATCCAAGTTTCAGGTTTTGTTGTTAGGCAATATTGTGAAGAACCAAGCCACACCAAAAGAACTCAATCAATAAACGAATACCTAGAATCACAAGAGATAGTCGGTATATCCGAGATCGACACCAGAGCAGTTACAAGAAAAATTAGGTCCAAAGGAGTAATGATGGGGGCAATAGCTGTCAATATTTCTCCTGAACAGGCTCTTAAGCAACTAAAAACCAAACCCACTTATGATGAACTGAATTTTGTCCAGAAAGTGACAACGAACGAGCGCTATCAGTGGACCGAACCAGGCATTGGATACGATTCGATAAATAGTAACCTTAAGATACTTGTTTCAGATTACGGCCTCAAGTACAACATACTCAGAATTTTGAAAGGAAAAGGCTGTGAAGTAGAAGTTTTCCCCTCATCTGTTACCTCTGATGAATTACTCGCACAAAATCCCGACGGGATACTACTTTCACCGGGACCAGGAGACCCCGAACTTCTAGACCACTTGGTATCTACCACAACTTACATCCTAGGAAAAATACCTGTGATGGGAATTTGTTTAGGAAATCAGATATTGGCTAAATCATTTGGCGCAAAAACCTACAAGCTCAAATTTGGGCACCGGGGAGCTAATCATCCTGTGAAAGATACCATCTCAGGAAGAGTACACATAACTGCCCAGAACCACGGTTACTCCATTGATCCAGATTCTTTAACTTCAGACGTCGATATAACTCACATAAGCATGAACGACTATACAGTGGAAGGAATACGACACAGGTCTATTCCTGCAATGAGCATTCAATATCACTCAGAAGCTTCTCCTGGACCAAAAGACAATGAATACATATTTGACGATTTTTTGGAGATGATCAGAGAAACTAAATAATTATGTCGAAAAAAATTACTAATATAGCGCATCGGGGAGCCTCCTCATACGCTCCTGAAAATACGAAGGCAGCATTTGATTTAGCGATCGAAATGGGCGTCAAACATATCGAACTCGACGTCCATTGTTCTAAAGATAACCATTTAGTTGTCATTCATGATGATACATTGGACCGAACGACCAACAGCCAAGGAGAGGTCAAAAATTTTACTTTAGATGAACTGCAATCCTTAGACGCTGGATCCTGGTTCAGTAAAGAATATTCAAATGAAAAGATATGTACTTTGGAAGAAATTATCACTAACTATGCAGAGTCGACGCACTTACATATAGAAATTAAGGGGAGGACACCCAATCTTGCACAAAAAACATGCACCCTGATTAGAAATCTAGCGGCGACAGATATGGTTACCATAACCTCCTTTTGGAAACCCTCACTTATTGAGACAAAAAGTTTTGCACCGGAAATGAAAACAGGCTGGCTAGTTCCTTTGGGACCAGGCAGCAGATGGGACGAGGAGATAATAGAAATATCTAGAAAATATAGATTTAACCAAATATGCCCAAGGGCTGAACTTGTGACTGAGGAACTAGTATCAAATCTGCATGAAAAAGGATTTGAAGTCAGATGTCACGGAGTTTTCACTGAAGACCTAATGCGACACGTGGTGAGCTCTGGCGCTGATGGCATGACCATAAACTTCCCAGATAAGTTGAATACCTATCTAAAACAAAAAGGAATCGAAGTTGACTGAAAAACCCCAAAAGATACTTGTAATAGGCTCAGGACCAATTGTGATTGGCCAGGCAGCTGAATTCGATTATGCAGGTACCCAAGCATGTAAATCGTTGAGAGAAGAAGGAGTAGAAACCATTCTGGTAAATTCCAATCCCGCAACTATCATGACAGATCAAGATGTCGCTGACTCTGTGTATATAGAGCCCCTGACTGTCGCAGTAATATCAAGAATCATTGAAAAAGAACGGCCCGACGCACTATTGCCAACATTAGGAGGGCAAACTGGCTTGAATTTAGCCGTTGAGCTGGTGGAAGCCGGAGTTTTAGAACAATATGGAGTCGAACTTCTGGGAAGTAGTGTTGATTCAATTAAGAAAGCAGAAGACCGACAATTATTTAGAGAATTACTCACAGATATTGGAGAGCCTACTCCTGCTAGTTTTATAGTGAACAATTACGACGAAGCTAACAGAGCTAAAGAAGAAATTGGATTACCTGTTGTAATAAGACCAGCCTATACCTTAGGCGGAACGGGAGGTGGTATAGCGGAAGATGAAGAGAGTTTCGACGAAATCGTAAAATCTGGTTTGAGTGCAAGTCCTATTCATCAAGTACTTGTTGAAAAATCAATCGTTGGATGGAAAGAGCTCGAATATGAGGTAATGAGAGACGGTGCGGACAACTGTATAACCATATGTAATATGGAAAATATAGATCCTATGGGAGTACATACTGGCGATAGTATAGTAGTGGCTCCGAGTCAGACTCTTTCAGATAACGAATATCAGATGCTAAGAACAACTAGCCTCAAAATAATCAGAGCGTTGGGTATCGAAGGAGGCTGCAATGTACAATTTGCATTAGCCCCCGGCAATGTCGTCGCAGACACCCTCCCCGATGCTGGCAGAATCGGACCTTCATATTATGTCATTGAAGTAAATCCCCGAGTCAGCAGAAGTTCAGCTTTAGCTAGTAAAGCAACGGGATATCCGATAGCGAGAGTGGCAGCCAAAATTGCTATAGGAATGAATCTAGATGAGATACAGAATGCCGTAACAAAAAAAACAGTAGCAGCCTTTGAACCCGCTTTAGACTACTGTGTAGTAAAGATACCGAGATGGCCTTTTGACAAATTCCCCAGTGGAGACAGAACTTTAGGTACACAGATGAAGGCTACCGGAGAGGTGATGGCTATCGACCGTACCTTCGAAGCTGCTTTCCAAAAAGCGATAAGGTCGCTGGAAATAACAAATCGCTCTATAACTTGGGAGGACCCGTCTTGGTTTGATAAAGATGGATCAATTCTCAATAAACTCCCAATACACCCTAACGATGAAAGACTGTGGGCTGTACTAGCCGGACTAAGAAGAAACGTTAGCCCCGATGAACTAGCTAGGCGCACAGGAATAGATCCTTGGTTTACGAGAGCCTTCGCACGAATTGTCAGTATGGAAAAAACTATATCATCAACAGAGCTGACCTACGACTCGTTACGAAAAGCAAAAAGATTAGGATTTACAGATTATCGGATTGGTTCCCTAGTAAACCAAACTGCAAAAGATATTCGTAAATTACGAAAAAATTATGGTCTTACACCAGTGTACAAAATGGTAGATACCTGCGCGGCAGAATTCGAGGCACAAACCCCGTATTTTTACAGTACATATGAAACAGAAAATGAAGCCATACCATTGCAGGGTAAAAAAGCTTTAGTTCTTGGTAGCGGACCAATTAGAATTGGCCAAGGAATTGAATTTGATTACTGCTCCGTACATGCTGCCTGGGCTCTACAGGAAGAAGGAGTAAAAAGTATATTGGTAAATTCGAATCCAGAAACAGTTTCCACTGATTTTGATACCAGTGACAGATTGTATTTTGAACCTTTAGACGAGGAATCAGTATTTGACATTATTGACAATGAAAATATATCCAACAATCAGGTCAAAGATACCCTTCCTTCAATAGTCCAATTTGGAGGCCAAACAGCAATAAATCTCTCCCAGAATTTGGATCGAGAATCTATGCCTATACTAGGTTCCACAGCTCACACTATTGATGTCGCTTCTGACAGACACTTATTTGAAGAATTTCTTCATAAAATAGAAATTCCTACCCCGCCAGGAGGGTCCGTATCAAACATTCAAGAAGCCCTAGCAGTGGCAGACAAAGTGGGTTACCCGGTTTTGGTCCGCCCCAGCTATGTCCTAGGTGGAAGGGCAATGGAAATTGTGCAAACTCCTGAAGAATTGAAGCGTTATATGGACGATGCCCTTCAAGCAGGAGAAGGTAGAAAAGTGCTAATCGACAAATATTTTGTTGGAAAAGAAGTCGAAGTTGACGCTGTATGCGACGGGGAGTCCGTGTTAATTCCGGGAATAATGGAACATGTAGAAAGAGCGGGAGTTCACAGTGGCGATTCCATGGCAATTTATCCAGGTCTCACTCTTACTCCACAGGAAATAGCGACTATTACCGACTACACCACCCGAATTGGCAAAGCGCTAAAAATCAAAGGTTTAATGAATATTCAATATGTTATTGTTGGCGGAGAAAGCTATAGAAGCCCCGGTTCTGTTAGCAAAAAAGCAGCTGAATATGAAAAAACCGAAATATTCGTCATAGAAGTAAATCCCAGATCGAGTAGAACCATTCCATTTATTTCAAAAGTTACCAGTGTACCAATGGTTAACCTCGCCGTGAAATCCATGCTCGGAAACCGGTTATCAAACATGGGATATGGAACCGGCCTGTATTCAGCTCCTAAAATAGTGGGAGTAAAAGCCCCTGTCTTTTCAATGTCTAAATTAACCGGTGTTGATACATATCTGGGCCCCGAGATGAAATCTACCGGTGAAGTCATGGGGATAGACCATGATTTCGAATCAGCTATAAGCAAGGCTTTGATCGCAGCTAATTTAAGATTACCGAAAAAAGGTTCAATCCTCTTGAGCATTTCTGATGACGACAAAGGGCAATCTGTTCAACTTATCAATAACTTAGTCGACGCTGGATATGATCTTTTTGCAACAGAAGGAACAGCTTCTCTCATAAGTGAATTAGGTGAAAAAGTGGTGGCAATACCAAAGCGTCTTAATGAAGGTCACCCAAATGTGGTAGATATAATCGTTAATGGAACTGTAAGTGCTGTGGTAAACACCATAACCGGAAACAGAAGTGCACTACAGGACGGTTTCCACATCAGAAGAGCTGCTGTGGAAAAAAGAATACCTTGTTTCACCTCAATTGATACTGCAACAGCCGCAGCTGAAAGTCTTACTACACAAGATCCAACTTACAACGTTAAATCTATGCTTGAATATATTAGCACACAACGAGGAGAACCCAGGAATGCCTAGCGATATACCACAGTCCACAGTAGGATCAGAACTTCCTAAAGAGGTCTTTAAATCAACAGTGTCTGTTGAATGTGAACATCTAGAAAAAATGCTACATGTGGGTAGCAGAGATAAATTTACTTTTTATTCTGATGAGCCTACCAGATTAGGAGGGGATGATAACTACCCTTCTCCCTTAACGTATATAGTAGGCGGTATAGGCTTTTGACTATTAACTAATTTGAAGCGGTACGCTTCAATGAAACAAGTCGGCATTAACTCTGCAAAAGTCCACGTAGAAATGGATTACTACCTGAAAGGTTCAGTTACGGACGGTACCGTTGAGAATGGCATAACTGAAGTAAGAAGCTACTTCGATGTTGAATCTGATCATTCAACTGAGGATTTAATGGAAGTTATACAACTAGCGAAAAAAGGCTGCTTTGCTGAAAGCCTAGTAAAAACTCCTGTACCCTTGAAAAGTATCTGCACTCTTAATGGGTCTGAGATAAGTATAGAATAAGGTAACCACATATAACGGCTGGCCTACTATGATTCCTTTGTCTCTAACAGTCGAAAATTTCATGTGCTACGGTGAGGGGGTACCTACCCTTAACCTAGAACCGATTCATATAGCATGTATTTCTGGTAACAACGGTTATGGAAAAACCGCTTTGCTTGACGCAATCACCTGGGCAATATGGGGAAAAGCAAGAGCCAAAACTCATGACGAATTGGTGAACATAAATCAACAATCCATGTTTGTAGAACTGGATTTCCTCATACAAGAAAGCAAATACAAAGTAACTCGCACGTATAGTAAGAGCAAAGGTTCTTCAGCTGGAAAATCAGATTTAAATCTTTCTCTGGTTACCGACGATACAGCAACTTCTCTTATGGCAAACACCATAAGAGAAACCGAAGAAAAAATAATATCTCTGCTAAATATGGACTATGAGACATTTATAAATACCTCATATTTAAAACAGGGTGATTCCAACCGTTTCACATCATCAAGGCCAACCGAGAGAAAAAGAATACTCGCCGACATACTTGATTTGTCTTATTACGAAAGGCTTGAGGCAGAAGCAAAACAAATGTCGAGAGACTTGGAAACCGATGTTGCGATAAAAAAAGCTCTTATTGATAGCAGTTTACCAATGGTCGAAGAAAAAGAAACCGTGACAAGGGACTTGAAAACCTATGAATCAGAATCCCAAAAATTATCCTTGGAGGAACAAACTTTAAACACCCGTTTGGAAAGCCTGAAAATAAAACAGCAAATGATATTGACAGAAATTTCCAATAGAAATGTGATCGCCAAACAGATCGAAACTTCTGAAAAAGAAATTGAAACAATGCAGTCACAAAAATCGCGCTTAGAAAAGGAATTAGTTGAACTGCGAAATTTGCTAGCCTGCTCTGAAGAAATTAGATCTAGATACGACCTATATAAAACTCTGCAATCTAAGCATAGTCATTCCTTAGAATTAATCTCGGAGATTCACCAGATCAAACAAGGCAAAATCGTAATAGAAAATGAAATTGCCGTGGAGAGAATCAAACTGGAATCGCAAATTTCTTCAATTCGAAAACGAATAAAGACCGACCTTCAACCAGCAGTCGATAACATTCCTAAAATTAAACAGAAAGTAATACTTGCAGACACCACAGTAAAAAATCTGGAAACAACTATCAAGGAAAACGATCTGCTATCAGATCGAGCCACGGCCATTTCACAGGAAATAGCATTACTGGAAGCTTCAAACAAAACCTTAATGACCCAAATGTCCGATAGTAGAAATCGATTTGACCTCATCAACCATGCTGAAGCCACATGCCCACTTTGTCTTCAATCTATTTCATCCGAGAAGAAAAGTCATATAGCCAAGGAACTGGAAAAAGAAGGGGGGAATAGTAGGACAGAATATCAATCCAACATGGCTCAGATACAAACCTTGGATAAAAAAAAGCAAGCTCTAGTGATTCAAGCCGAATTGGGTATGTCGAATTTACTCAAAGAAAAAGCTGATGCGGAAAAACTACAAACTAAATTAATGACGACCCTGTCGCAAAGTGAAAATGCTTCACTCCAACTTAAAACCATGCTAAAAGATGCCCATAAATTGGAACAGGAACTTCAATCTGAAAATTTTTGTTCTAAACAGCACCGAAACTTACTCGTACTACAGTCGAGACTTGTTGAGTTGGACGTCGTCGAATCAAATCACAAATCGCTAGAGGCTGATCTTAGGAAACTCGCACCCTATGCGGAATCATATTCTCAGTTAGCAGGTTCCGAAGCCAGATTGAAATCCACAACCCAATTACTTGAGGACAATAAGTCAATAATCACAGCTAGAAATAAACAAACAGAGCATTGGAAAACTGAGCTATCAGCAATTGAAGAGAAAATATCTAAAGAATCCGGTATAGATGATGAAACAGGCGTAATACAAATCAAACTTGAAGAAATAAGGAGCAAGAATTCACACGTTACATCGTTGAGAGAAAAAGCTCGTTACCAAATCGAGCAAATTCTGAAATCTGAAGAAAATATAAAGTCAACAGAACTGGCAATATCGAAAACAAACGAAGAGATTCAATTGTATGATGAATTGGCTTCTGCTTTTGGACGAAATGGAATTCAAGCTCTCATGATAGAAAGGGCAGTTCCCATGCTAGAAAATGTAGCCAATGAGTTACTTGCTCGATTAAGTGATAACAAAATGGTGATAAATCTAGAATTGAAAGAAGGAAGAACCGATAGAGCCACAGGATTACCCTCTGAAGCTTTAGAGATAACAATTTCCGACGAACAGGGATCAAGAAGCTACGAGACTTTTAGTGGTGGAGAAACTTTTAGAATTGACTTTGCTATAAGAATTTCAATGTCCAAATTACTTGCTACAAGGTCAGGAGCGCCTTTGCCCATATTATTTATTGATGAAGGATTTGGGTCTCAAGACAGTATGGGGCAGGAAAGACTAATAGAAGTCATACAGTCGATAAGCGAAGATTTTGAGAAAATCATGGTGATAACCCATGTAGACTCAATGAAAGAAAATTTCAGTCAGCAAATAGAAATATCAAAAGCAGAATCAGGGTCCATCTTCACTTTGCAATAATATCTATAACGCTATTTCCCTTAAATCGTCAGCTAAGATCAGTTTGGGCTCAGTTTCATTTTGTATTTCTCTTGGTTCCCAACCAGGAGCAGTTTCTCTTAAGATCAACCCCTCCTGCTCAACAGATATCACCGCTATATCAGTAACAATCAAACTAACGCATCTCGGACCTGTAAGAGGAAAGGTGCATTCGGATACTATTTTTGGATCACCGTTCCTTCCTGTGTGTTCCATAGCTACAATCACCCTTTTCGCTCCTGCAGCTAGGTCCATGGCTCCACCAACATTGCCTATACCCCTCGTTGGAAGCATCCAATTTGATAAATCTCCCCTCTCTGACACTTGGAGGGCGCCTAATACTGTTACATCAATATGACCCCCTCTTATCATCGCAAATGCATCCGCCGAGTGGAAAAAAGACATTCCTGCGGTAGGTTGAAGAAATTGTCCACTTGCATTAATTAGATCATCATCTTCTTCACCCTCTTTTGCCATGGGACCATAATTCAACACACCGCTTTCGCTATGATAAAGAATAGTTCTCCCTTCTGGGACATATTGGGAACACAAAGAAGGTATACCCAATCCCAGATTTACCACATTACCGTCCTTCAATTCTTTGGCTACCCTCATAGCTATAACTTCCCTTGGAAGTCGATCAGGCATAACTTCTAAACCTCCCAAAACTATAAACGCAGATCACAGAGTCACTATCCTATCCACGAACAAAGCAGGTGTGTGTACCAAATGGGAATCAATTTCACCAACATTTACTATCTGATCCACTTCGACAATAGAAACGCCGGTAGATCTGACCATGACCGCCCCAAAATTTTGTGAGGTTCCCCTATACGTAAGGTTCCCCAAAGTGTCCGCTTTGTATCCTTTAACTAATGCAAAATCTGACTTTAAAGCATGTTCCAGTAGATATTGTCGACCATCAAATTCCCTGACTTCTTTTCCTTCCGAAAGTTGAGTGCCGGCGCCGGTAGGAGTGAAGAAAGCAGGAATCCCAGCTCCACCCGCCCGTATGCGTTCCACTAAAGTGCCCTGAGGCACTAATTCCAACTCTATTTTTCCCTTACGGAAGTAGGATTCAAATGAATTTATCTTGGAAGGCGAAGGAGATACTGGATAGGAGGCTATGACTTTCCCCACCTGATCGTTATCTATCAAACTACCAACATCAATTGCAGTTTGTCCAGGCAAAGTCCCAAACCCTAAAAGGCTGGCAAGGCCTGCGGTATTACTTATAATCGTCAGATCTTTGGCCCCATGATTTCTAAGAGCCAGCAGAAGGTTTTGGGCTGTACCTCCAGTACCACCAAAACCAGACACCATTACGACAGCACCATCAAATATATCTGACACAGATTCATTAAATGAAGTGTAGATTTTTTCCACCTATCATATACTCCAGGTAGTTGCAGTTGTTTTGAATTTATAATTGGTACCCCATTAATATACAGATTCACAAGTAGAGGTCAACAATGAACGGCATATCAATAAGGGAAGGAACATCAACAGACGCGACCTTGATCTCAAATTTCCAACGGCATATGGCTCTTGAAACTGAATCAAAAATCTTAGATGAAGACACAGTTTTGAAAGGGGTTGAGAAAGTGTTGACATCCTCAGACCGAGGCTTCTACATAATCGCTGAAGTAACTTCAAAAGTCATTGGAAGTCTTATGGTCACTTTTGAATGGAGCGACTGGCGAAATGGGTGGTTTTTCTGGATACAAAGTGTATTCGTCGATGGGTCGTATAGGCGACAGGGTGTATATCGCCTAATGCATGATGAAGTGATCAATCGTTGCAAAGCAAGCAAAGATTGTTGTGGGATTCGGTTGTATGTTGAAAGAAATAATATAAACGCCCAAAAGGTCTATAAGAACCTTGGAATGCATGAAACAGATTATTATTTATTTGAAGAAGAATTTTAGTTCGTTTGGAGACACATAAAATGACTATCCAAAAGGAAGAATTAGAGAGTTTCCTTGCTGACAATCATGACGCAGTGCTTTCTACCACAAGATCAAATGGGGCCGTCCAGCTCAGTGTCGTGACAGTTGGTTTCCATAAAGGCGGTGCAATTTTCACAACAATAAAATCTAGAGCAAAATTCATTAATCTTAGTAGAAACCAGAATTGCTCTCTTCTCATTTCAGGTTCTGATTGGAGACCATACGTGGTTCTAGAAGGTAACGCCATTATATTCTCGGACGACACTACCGACCCCAACACATTGAAAGAAATACTTCGGGCAGCCTACCGGTCAGCAGCAGCTAAGGAACATCCAGATTGGAATGAATATGACGAGGCAATGAAACGGGATTCTCGAGTAGCCATATTAGTGAATCCAAAAAACATTTATGGCACTATTTAAGAACAAAAAATTCCCGTCACACGATCTTCAAAAGCCGTAGCAACCTAGGCAACAAACCGAAGAAAGCGCCTTCCAATAATGTCAATACTGCAATGGCGACCGTGCAGTCGAAGAAAAACCCCTGCGGGAACATTGCTATCAAATAATCATGTCTTGGATCTAATATCCATAAATCATTACTGAAACTCACCAAGTGGAAATATATAAATAACCTGTCAAACCCAACTAAGGCCAAAAGTGCCACAAACAAAACCAAACTAAATGTCAGCCACCCTCCCTTCATGAAATATCTTGGCATGGTTTTTTTCCATTTGGGCGATGAATCTATAAATATTAGGAAGCATGCAATCCCGATCAATATTGCAGAATACAACTGGATTAAATAAACCATTTTTACGAGTTGTTTAACATCATACATATGGAGAACTTCTTTCTCATTAAACAAATTTGGGACCATTCTTCCATGAAGTGAAATATTTATCGTTATCTTATCTTCGTCATTGTTGAAATAATCTCTTATTTGTTGTCCGGCATTTTGCAACTGCTCGTACTCAATTCCCGTATATTCCTCAATCTTATACTTATTAAATCCATAGTCATAAAGCGTTCCTGAGTTCAGTACCAACCTGACATTAGTAGTGATTAGAAATGCTGGAACACAAACAAGAAATAAGGTCTGTAGAATGATATTGAAAAAATTTATTTTCATACTGTACTAAGCTTATTGATGCTCCGTTTGGGGTGTCAATATGGGTATAAAGGATTTAATAAATGAAAGCACCATTATCTTTCTCCGGTACTTTCGAGGGAATCATCGAACTTGTAGGTCAACTTCGGTCCAAAGAAGGATGTCCATGGGACCAAGAACAAACATTACAAACATTATCACCGCTTCTATTAGAAGAATGTTACGAACTAGTGGAAGCAATTGAAACTGAAAGTGATCCTGGAAGGCTCGAAGAACTAGGGGACCTTTTCTTACACTTGGCTTTCCAGATTTCTATTTCAGAAGAGGAAGGTACATTTACGCGAACAGATGTATTCGAATCAGCTTTAAAAAAGTATATCGATAGGCACCCACACGTTTTCGCTGGCCAAATGGTCAATTCCATTGAGGAATTAAAGGATAATTGGGAAAAAATAAAACGGGAAGAAAAAAAAGAGTCCCGGAAATCCATAATGGACGGTATCCCTCAAAATTTGCCTAGTCTACCTTCAGCCCAAAAAATACAACAGAAAGCAGCTAGATCTGGGTTCGATTGGGACAATTCAAATGAAATTCGGGAAAAGATTTTGGAAGAATTATCTGAATTCGAATCAGCGGAAACATATGAAGAACTTGAAGAAGAATTTGGTGATCTATTATTTAGTATCGTGAACATGGGCCGGCACAGTAAAATTGACCCCGAAAAAGCATTAAGAAATGCTAATAGAAAATTTGTTTCCAGATTCAAATCTATGGAACAATTAGCAATTCGACAAGGTAAGGAATTCTCAGATTTGCCATTGAAAGGCCAAGATGAATTGTGGAATCAAGTGAAATTGCAGGAGGACCAATAATGGGCTCAACAGACAACAATAATGAAGAACAACTTCTATGGGATCAGGTCTATCTTCATTTTGGACACCTCATATCAGAAGACGATTTTGAAAATATCAAGGAATCTATAGAAGGAATTGTAGATAACACCAGGGAAATTAGATTGGCCAAGTTGGATCACAGTTTTCCACCATTAAATACATACCAGCCATACAGGAGCCAATTTGATGAATAAGGTTCCCTTGTTTGAAAGTTTACGTTCTATTGCAAAAGATATTGAGAGAAAAAATGTGTCCCCGGTAGAAATCACACAATACTATTTGGGTAGACTCCATAAGCTGGGTTCGGAATATAATTCAGTAGTTACAATCACTGAACAATTGGCCTTGGATCAAGCTGCCTTAGCCGAAAAAGAAATTATGGATGGCGAATACAAAGGTCTGATGCACGGCATTCCTTTTGGAGCTAAAGATTTACTCGCAACAAAATATGGAATCCCTACAACCTGGGGAGCCGAGCCATTCCGAAATCAAATCTTTGAATACAACGCAACTGTAATAGAAAAATTATGTGCCTCGGGAGCTATATTAGTCGCAAAATTGGCCATGATAGAACTTGCCGGAGGAATGGGATACAGACAACCAAATGCCTCTCTTACTGGCCCTTGCAAAAACCCATGGGACAAAAACACATGGGCTGGTGGTTCATCAAGTGGTTCAGGGTCCGCTGTAGGCACAGGACTAGTACCGTTCGCTATAGGTTCAGAAACATGGGGTTCAATATTATCCCCAGCTAACAACTGCGGTGTATCTGGTTTACGACCCACATATGGAAGAGTGAGCCGATACGGAGCGATGGCATTGAGCTGGTCTTTAGACAAAATAGGGCCACTTTGCCTATCTGCAGATGACTGTGGAATTGTCCTGGGACATATATCTGGGCCAGATGCCAAAGATCCTTCTGCCAGTAACAACATATACACTTACAAACATGATATCCCTGAAAGACCATTCAAAATAGCTGTGCTCTCAGATGCCACCCTGAATGCAGATAGCGAGGTTTCAAATAATTTCCAGCACAGCTTACAAACGCTAGGCCGGTTCTGTGATATCGAGGAAATTGATTTACCAGAATATCCATATGAAGCTATCACTAGAACCATCATGCTAGCAGAGTCAGCAACTATTTTTGAAGAATTCACCGATACTGGGAAAGCACGTTTTCTTACTGCCCCTGAAGATAGATATGGTCCATATGCCCGTACATCTGTCCTCGCCAAAGACTACTTAAAATCCATACGATTAAGGGATGAAATAGCGCAAATAATTGACCCCATACTTTCGGAATATGACGCCATATGCGGTCCGACTCGAGGAAATCCAGCATCACCTATAGAAGACGAATTCAGAGGAGCCATTAGAGGAAATGCTAAGGATACACTAGGAGCGCTAGGCAATGCCGTTGGATTACCCGCGATCTCAGTCCCTAACGGATTTACCCAAGCTGGTCTCCCAACAGGAATTCAATTTGTGGGACGAGCATATGCAGAAAACACAATTCTATCTCTGGCAAATCACTTTCAAAAGAATACCGAATGGCATTTAAAACATCCAAGCGAACTCTTGGATGAAATTTAGGCTACAAGTAGCAATGCTTATGCCCCCGCGACTGATATAATTCACCACACCAGGACAATCCTATTACACTGAAACCTACAGATAAACCGAGGAAGGTTATGATTTCAATATTTGTCACAATACAAGTGAAAGATGGTTATGCACAGCAATTTACTGAGGCTAGTTTCGGTGACAGTCAAGGTTCAGTCAGAGATGAAACGGGTTGTTACAGGTTTGACATACTAAAAAACGCTGAAGATCCGAACAAATTTCACCTTTACGAAGTATATGAAAACGATGCCGCTTTAGAAGCCCATCGAAATGCTCCTCACTATAAGAAATGGATATCAACCGTGGAACCTTGGTTAGACGGAGATCGAGAAAGAATTATGATGACCACAGTCTTCCCATCTGATCAGGGATGGAAAGATCAAAAGCCATGTCTTTTAAATTGGTAGGCTCAAACTCTATTTTCCCTCTTACCCAAAAAGTCAAACCTGCGGGAGCAACGAAATTTCTACTTATTTTTTGTTAATGACACTCTCTCAAGAGGGTCGATATTTAGTAAATGATGACCCTGAAATAGTGTTACATGCCGCCCACTCCAGTGATCTACCCGATGTACACTGTATGGGCTTATATGCAGTCTTGGGCGTTCACGATTTCATAACTATTCTAGAAGCCCCAGACAATGAAGCTGCAGCAAGATTTTCTCTTGAATTGGGAGTTAAAGTTGGAGTCGAAATACAGACGGTACCAGCCATCCCAGTATCTCGGTTAGATCACAAAATAGAATGGCCTCCAGGCGGCCAAGATACCCATAGTTCATCAGATTCAGAAGAAGGCGAAGCTTAGTAAGTGGTGCTGATTTTACATGACAACCGATTTACCTATAAAAATCGATGGGTTTTCCAAAAACTACGGGCCGAGTCCAGCCGTTAATGATTTGACGTTAATGGTTGAAAAAGGTGAAGTGTTTGGATTTTTGGGTCCAAATGGCGCCGGCAAAAGTACAACTATAAAGTCCATACTAAACTTCATTACACCATCAGACGGCAAGATAAGCATATTTGGTTTAGACAGTGTAAAAAACAGTGTAGAAATCAAAAAGCACATTGGCTATCTAGCAGGCGACATTTCATTATATGACTCAATGTCCGGACTGCAACTTATCAGATATCTAACCAGGTTAGGAAGAAATACCAACTGGACTTATGTTGAAACCCTCACCAAACGTCTCCAGATATCTCTAGATCCAAAAATAAGGACCTTATCTAAAGGAAATAAACAAAAAATTGGTCTAATCCAGGCCTTTATGCATCAGCCGGCACTACTCATACTAGATGAACCCACTAGCGGATTAGATCCTTTAATGAAACAAATTTTCTACGAAATGGTCCTTGAGATGAAACAGATGGGAAATAGTATTTTCGTTTCATCCCATGACCTTAATGAAGTTCAAACCATTTGTGACAAAGCGGCATTTATTAAATCAGGGAACCTAATTGGCATTGAAAATATTAAGGAAGATTTTGATTTCAACATAAGGAGATATACCGTAACGTTTGACCAAATCCCAGACACAAAAGAATTTGTGAGGATAGACTCGGTCTCTGATATTACTCAAAATAAGAACAAAGTCACTGTAACAGTTACGGGTAACGTTTCAGAATTTCTTAGTAAGTTGTCCAAACTACACCCCATAGATCTGTCTGAAGAAGACACAAACCTCGAAGATGTATTCATGAAATATTACGAGGTCTGATCTTATGCTGAACACCACGTTCTATATATATCTGATGTCTAGATGGAAGAGCATTGCTGTTTGGTCAATTTGCATGTTTGTTTTAGCCTTAATGTTCACTTCTGTTTACGACCCTTTCAAAGGGGAGTTTAATGATATGTTGGATAATGCTCCAGCTTTAATGGAAGCAATGTTGGGGCCAATACCAACGGACTCCATAAGTCCAGAAGTTTGGTTAGGAATAGAACTGTACGGGCTATTATTTCCTATCCTGATCTCCGTTATTGCAATATCAGCGGGAGCATCCGCGGTTGGTTCTGAAGAAGATTCAGGCACGATTGAACTTATCTTGGCCAGCCCGATAAGTCGAGAGAGAATTATATGCGAAAAATCCCTCGGCATCTTGACCCAACTGGCAATTATTAGTGGGTTCCTATGGCTGGGTATCGTCGCAGGTTCTTTTCTTTTCCCATTTGATGTGTCTTTGACCAACGTACTATCAGCAACCGTTACAGGCTGCCTTTTTGGATTAACTGTCAGTCACGTAACTTTCGCTACCCATGCTTTCAAAGGCAGAAAGGGATTCGCATTAGCTATTGGAAGCGGTTTTGTAGGGATCAGTTATGTTTTTAATGTGTTATCAGGTCTATCAGGGAATTTGCATTCATTAAAATACGCCTCCCTTTTTAACTATTATGACGGCCCTAGTGTATTAGTTAGTGGTTTAAATGAAATGAGTTTTGTTGTCATGCTGGGCTTGTCAGCCGTATGTTTTATTGCCGCATTGTATGAATTCAAGCGAAGAGATATTGGAGTTTAGAAAATCTCAAAGTTTTTCCCTATGTTCTCGAGAACTCTCGCTCCAAGTGGGTCTTACTCATAGTTATCATAGTTGGACGACCATGCGGACAGTTATTCGGGTGCTCACAAGATTCTAATTGTTTCACAAGAAAAGACATTTCCTTATAGGACAACTTCTTACCAGCCCTTATTGCTGCGTGGCAAGCGATGGAATAGGCTGCTTTATCTTCCCAAGACCTAAATTCTACCTGCTCATTTAAAGCAGACAACATCCTATAAAATGACTCTCTCGGATCAGCTTCGGACAACACTTTTGGTACATTACGGATTAAGTAAGAACTGGGACCAAATGGTTCAGGAGTCATTCCCAATGATTCAAAAACATCCCTGTTATCATCTATTAATGCCTCTTGGGTTTCATCCAATTCCATATGGATTGGCTCTAGCAACATCTGAGTTTCAACGCAATTGCCTTTGGCATCAGCTACAATTTTCTCAAAAACCACTCTCTCATGCGCGGCGTGCTGATCGATAATGTAAATACCTTCGGGACCTTCACAAACAACATAAGTATCAGATACTTGCCCAAGCACTCGAAGCAATGGAAGAATTTCCTGGTATGAGCTGAAAGTGTTTGTACTTGCTACATTATCAGTCGTTGAATTTTCATAGTATTCAAATCCAGTATTAATTAATGCGGTTGGCCAAAATGTCGAGGGATCGGATTTTTCTATGAATTTCCTTTCACCACGTTGATAATTTATTGCGGAATGGACAGGGGAGTATTCAAGTAAAGTCGCTCTAATGGAGCTTTGTACTGCAGCAAAAATTTGATTTTCATTTTCAAACCGTACTTCAGTTTTAGCCGGGTGAACATTCACATCAACCTCATCCAATGGGACTCGCAACATGATTGCGCCAACGGGAAACTTATTGTCTGAAGAAAACCCTTTGTATGCTTGTTCAAAAGCATATGATAGCGTTCTACTCTGTACTAATCGCCCGTTCACAAACAAAAAAATGCGAGACCTATTAGAGCGTTTTTGGTTTGGCGTGCCTATAATCCCAGACACAAATGGACCTTCCCAATCCGGATCATAGCCTTCCGAAATTCTTAACATCTTAGAAGCTTCTGAGACACCGAATATCGCACCCATAACATCTGCCAAATCTCCAGTACCTGATGTTCTAAATGGTCTGGAGGTCCCTTGGTTCAGTTCAAAGGCAATATCTGGGTTGCATATGGCGAATTTTTGTACCAGTGAATATATCCGATTGGTCTCAGAGGACTCAGATTTGAAAAATTTCCGCCTAGCAGGGAAACTGTCGAAAAGTTTGGAAACTGAAATAGTTGTACCGTAGTCAATACCTGCGAATGCTTTAAAAATAAGGACCTGGTTATCTAAACTTATCCGAACACCTTTTAGTTCCTCTCTTGTCCTAGTTGCAATGTCCACCTGTGAAACGGAGGATATACTGTACAGAGCTTCCCCTCTGAATCCTAAAGTCTCTATAGAGTCCAAATCTGATTCTGTGTATATCTTGCTCGTGGAGTGTCTTTCAAAAGCTACTTCTACCTCTTCTGGCTCAATCCCCCTGCCATTATCAGACACAACTATTGAGTCCATTCCTCCAGCAGAAGTAGAGATAAATATTCTGTCGGCTCCAGCGTCTAAGGAATTTTCCACCAATTCCTTAACTACTGATGCCGGGCGTTCAATCACCTCTCCAGCAGCTATCAGAGCAGCTATTTCTGGGGAAAGGATCCTTATAACAGACATAATTTAATCTACTTCTTTTTCGGAACTGGCTTAAATCCCCTATGGTATGAATTGCCAGTTGAAACGAAATCTTTAATTGCATCATATAGCTCAGGCATTTGGCCATCCTCTGCCGATCGAAAATAGTAAGGCTCTATATGTACACCACCAAACGCCTCTACAATTTCCCGGTGGTCATCGATCACAAAATCGGGTCTTGGAGATACCGAAAATCTTTCTAACCCTACTTCATATTCAGTAATAGGCTTAACAAAAATACCTGAAACAAACCTTGAAAGCCCTAATCTTTCTATATCATCGGTACGCATACCGACGCCGGACCAAATGTAAATGAAATGGCCATCCTCTAAGAGTCCCTCAAATACTTCTGTGGTACCAGGTCTCAAACTACCATCCATCGCTATCAAGGTGTAGTCAACATCAAAATATATATTCATCTATAAAATTGTTCCTCATTTTTGAGTATCGTTACATCCGGATTATATTTTGAGAAAATATTGATTTCGCGATTTTTTTTATCGGATTCTGCCTTAACTGTATATTGGATGCCACTGTCGTTGCTATAGCAGACTGAGCTAGCAGAAGCGGGGAAACTCCCCCTCTAAGATCACTAACTTTGGTAACTCCCGATTCCCAAGGGTCTACAACGTTCTCAAATTTAGACCACACTCCCGTATCGCTTTTGTAAGAATTCCCTGTATTTTGCATCAAAGATGTGGCACCAGATTCATTTACCAAAACTATTCCTGCTAAAACATCCCATAGGTGAGACCCAGATATAACTGCATACTCAGTTATGCCTAAAGCCACTAATGACATTTCGTAAGCTATACTGCCGCCCATGCGAGGTTCGCCGGCTTTAGAAGTAAATTGCGCATCAAATTTAAACTTACCCGAAAATGATCCAGGAAGCGTAATAATTGCGTTAGGATCGACTTCTTTAATTGAAGGCGTTTCTAGCTGCTTTTCATTTACCATACAACCATTACCCCTACTTGCGTGTATGACAATCCCAGGGTCTTGATTTGGCCAGGGTATAAATATTGCCCCAGCAACCGGAACACCTTTAAACATAATTCCAATGGAAGATGCATAACATGGAAACCCGTGCATGAAATTACGGGTCCCATCCAAAGGATCAAGAACCCAAACTATGTCAGGAAGAGCATCTGAAGTTGAATCTCCTTCTTCACCAACAATTCCATGATCTGGATATCTTTTTTTTATTTGTTTCGAAAGATATTCCTGAACTTCTTTATCCGCCGCAGTTACAGGATCTCTTCCTTTCGCATCTTTGTAACTAACTTTCAAAACTTCTGATTCAGTCAAAGGATCCCGAAAATACCGTTGAAGCAATTTACCAGCAGACAGAGCCAATTCATACGCATCTTTTTGGATATTTATTAATAACTGTTCTTCTATCAATATATCCATATTGTCGATTCACTCATTACCTATTATCAAATTGAGCAAAGCTCTGGAGGCAGTTATTGGATCCATCTGGCCTATCTCGACTTCATTTATAAGCGATGCCAATGCTGGTTCATTTTCAGGGTTATCCTTTGTCAAAATTATATCCAATATAGACTCCATCTCCAGGAGAGCACTAGAACGCAAAGCATCCAATCGCTTATCTGATCTCCGCATATCAAAATTTTGTGACAACCCAGGGTCTCCACGTAAAGTGTCAATCTCTAAGACAAGGTCCGAAACACCATCACCCACATCTGCTCTGGTTTTTACTATCGGTGGCAATAAATCACCGTGATCGTCAGATAATTGCAATGAACTTTTCACATCTCTTACCATCCTATCAGCACCGACTCTATCGCACTTATTTACCACAAAAATATCGCCTATCTCCATAAGACCAGCTTTCATTGTTTGTATAGAATCCCCCGATTCAGGAACGATTACTACGACCACAGTGTCAGAATTTTTCATGACATCCAACTCTGTCTGACCGACCCCTACTGTCTCCAATAAAATTACGTCAAATCCAAATGCGTCCAGCAACGTAGTAATTCCGTAGGTAGAGTTAGACAAACCACCACCCGCTCCCCTGTTACTTATACTTCTGATAAAAACTCCTGGATCAGTGTAGTGTGATTGCATCCTTACCCTGTCTCCTAAGACTGATCCTCCCGTAAAAGGACTACTGGGATCACAAGCAAGAATGGCAACAGTTCTCCCTGATTCCCTAAAGCGGGTTGCCAAAGCCGAAGAAAGAGTGCTTTTACCGGCTCCAGGAGGCCCTGTAATGCCTATAATATGGCCGTTGCCTCCAGCATGCCTAATTTTGGGGTATATGGAAGCCAGCACATCTGGAGTAGATTCGATCAGTGTTATCAACCTAGAAAGAGATCGTACATTCCCATCAAGTAAACGGGCAACTTCTTCCTGTAATTTATCGGCGCTGGGCATTTTACTTCAATTCCGAGATTTTGACGGGTACTTTTAAGGACGGCGGCTCATCAACGTTAACAGCTATTTTAACTGTTAACGTTGATCTGTCTGAGAACATTTACAGTCTTGATGGCCGATACAGCAGAAATCTCTCCTTCGTTACCTTTTCGGCCACCGCACCTATCTAAAGCCTGCTCCACATTATGGGTCGTAAGTACGCCAAACATAACCGGAATTTGATTATCTAAAGCAACCCTGGCTATACCTTCAGAAGCTCCTTTTGAAACATACTCATAGTGGTCTGTTTCACCTTTGATGACCGCGCCAAGACAAATAATGGCATCGTAATTACCACTAGAAGCCAAACTGTCAGCAACCACAGGGATTTCAAAAGAACCAGGTACCATCGCAACCGTTATATCGCCTTGAGCTACCCCATTTTCCAACAAAGTAGACTTTGCACCATCCAATAATTTTAACGTCACAAAATCATTGAATTTGGCAACTACAATTCCAAAGCGCATTCCTTCAGCGTTCAAATCACCATCAATCACCGGATCCATCTCCAGTCACATCCTCCATAGGTTCCAAAATATGTCCCATTTTTGCTCTTTTGGTCTCCATGTATTTAACATTTTCTTCCGTATGGGGAGCTATTATAGGGATTCTTTCTACGACTTCTAACCCAAAGCCTTCTAACCCTACTCTTTTTGTAGGATTATTCGTAAGTAGTTTCATTTTTTGAACACCCAGGTCCGCTAAAATCTGAGCCCCTATTCCGTACTGTCTAGGATCAGGCGAAAATCCCAGCATTACGTTAGCTTCCACCGTATCGTACCCTTCATCTTGAAGTGCATAAGCCTTCAATTTGTTGTGAATACCAATACCTCTACCTTCCTGTCTCATATAAAGGAGAACTCCACTTCCATGCTTTTCTATGGCCGCAAGAGCCAATTGGACTTGGTAGCCACAATCACATCTTTTACTCCCGAACACATCTCCCGTAAGACATTCACTATGGACTCTTACTAACGCAACCTGATTCTGATTGATATCGCCTTTTACTAATGCCACATGCTCCTGAACATCAACTACACTGCTGTAGGATACTGCTCTAAAATCTCCATACTCAGTGGGTACCCTTGCCTCGGCCACTCTCTCTATTAACCTCTCATGCATGCGACGAAATGTAATCAGATCTTCTACACTAACTATCTTTACATCGTGCCGCTTCGCAAATTCTTCTAGTTGAGGTATTCTCGCCATAGTCCCGTCATCAGCCATAATCTCACAAATGACAGCCGATTCCTTCAAACCTGCCAATCTGCAAAGATCTATAGAGGCCTCAGTCTGTCCTGTTCTTTTTAAAACCCCTCCGTCAATGTACCTCAAAGGAAATATGTGACCGGGTCTCCCAAGGTCTTCCGGTTTTGTATCGTCACTTATAAGGGCTTTAATAGTATCGGATCGATCTGATGCTGAAATACCTGTGGTTGTGCCTACTAATGAATCTACAGACACCGTAAATGCAGTGCTCAACCTAGCGGTGTTATTAGGGACCATTAGAGGCAGATTTAATCGATCAAGCTGGTCTCCCAACATAGGCACGCATATTAATCCTCGCCCATATTTAGCCATAAAATTAATATCTTCGGGGGTTACCATTTCCGCAGCCATAGTCAAATCGCCTTCGTTTTCACGATCCTCATCGTCAATAACGATAACCATTTTACCGTTTCTTATATCATCTATAGCTTCTTCTATTTTGG
>CAYMZR010000013.1:0-31848 GCA_964394975.1 uncultured Dehalococcoidia bacterium
CAAAAGGTTATATCTAGGCAAACTGGAGTCGAGGATGCTCAATATAAATGGGGTTTTGAGTTTGACATAGAGTCAGATGTTGCTCCAAAAGGTTTGAATGAAGATATTGTTCGGTTTATATCTGCAAAGAAGAATGAACCTGAGTGGTTGTTGGAATGGCGACTAAAGGCTTTTCAGCATTGGACCAATCAAGGGGACGAAGCAGCCCCAAAATGGGCACAGGTTAAGTTTGATGAGATCGATTTTCAAGACATCATATATTATGCAGCTCCGAAATCGAGTGACGATGCTCCGAAGAGCTTAGATGAAGTTGATCCGGAACTTATCGAGGCCTTTGATAAATTGGGTATTCCACTTGAAGAGCAAAAGAAGTTGTCCGGTGTCGCAGTTGACGCCGTACTGGATAGCGTCTCTGTTGCTACCACTTATCAGGATATGTTGAAAGAAGCAGGTGTAATATTCTGCCCAATTAGTGAAGCTGTCCAAAAGTATCCAGAGCTCGTACAAAAATATTTGGGTTCAGTAGTACCTTACAGTGATAATTTCTACGCAACGCTTAATTCTGCTGTTTTTAGTGATGGGTCTTTTTGTTATGTTCCACCAGGGGTACGTTGTCCTATAGAACTAATGACATATTTCAGGATTAATGAGGCAGACTCAGGTCAATTTGAAAGAACTTTAATTGTTGCGGATGAAGGTAGTTATGTCAGTTATTTAGAAGGCTGTACGGCGCCTATGAGAAAAACCCATCAGTTGCATGCTGCGGTTGTTGAATTGGTAGCATTGAAGGATGCGGAAATAAAATACTCGACCTTACAAAATTGGTATCCAGGGGACAAAAATGGCGAAGGGGGGGTATTCAATTTTGTTACTAAGCGAGGAGCGGCCAGAGGGGAAAACTCCAAGATATCTTGGACTCAGGTAGAGACAGGGTCGGCCATAACGTGGAAGTACCCAAGTGTAATTCTCCAAGGAGATAATTCCGTAGGTGAGTTTTATTCAGTTGCTTTGGTTAATAATTACCAACAAGCTGATACTGGTACTAAGATGATTCATGTTGGCAAGAATACTAAAAGTACCATTATTGCCAAGGGAATATCTGCAGGGAAGGCTGAAAATACATATCGAGGACAAGTCTCTATATTGCCGGGGGCAGATAATGCCAGGAATTTCACCCAATGTGATTCTTTGTTGATTGGTGATGAATGTGGAGCTCACACTGTTCCATACATAGAGGTTCGCAATCCAACTGCGCAAATGGGCCATGAGGCCACTACATCTAAGGTAAATGATGATCAACTTTTTTATCTTCAGCAGAGAGGACTAGATTTGGAAGAATCCAACTACATGATAATCAATGGGTTTTGCCGTGGAATTTTTAAGGAGCTTCCATTTGAATTTGCTATGGAAGCATCACAATTGTTGCGAGTGAATTTGGAGGGTACGGTAGGTTAAATGTCAAAGATTGATAAATTACTTGAAGTTAAGAATCTTCGGATATCTGTCGAAGATACAGAAATACTTCAAGGAATAAACTTAAGTATTGGTGAGGGAGAAGTCCATGCAATTATGGGGCCAAACGGCTCTGGCAAGAGTACTCTTGCCAATGTTATTGCGGGTAGGCCAGGGTATAGTGTCACGAGTGGAGATATTGTTTACAAAGGAAAAAGTTTACTTGAAGTAGATCCTGAAATAAGGGCCAGGGCAGGAATATTTCTCGCTTTTCAATATCCAGTGGAGTTGCCTGGTGTCAGAACTTGGCAGTTTTTAAAATCGGCAATTGATGCTATCCGGAAAGACAATGGTAAAGATCAACTCAGTGTGAGGGAATTTGACCAACTCCTTGAAGAAAAACGGAATCTAGTTGAAATGGACCCTGATCTTGTGAAGAGGTCAGTGAATGAAGGATTTTCAGGAGGCGAAAAGAAGCGCAATGAAATCCTTCAATTGGCTCTTTTAGATCCTTCTTTAGCACTGCTGGATGAAACAGACTCTGGATTGGACATAGATGCTCTTAGAATCGTTTCTCACGGAGTAAACATTTTTAAGAGTCCCCAGAAATCTGTTTTGATTGTGACCCATTATCAACGTATTTTAGATTACATCACACCTGATTATGTACATGTATTGGTAGATGGCCAGATAGTGCGATCGGGCGATAGTAAATTGGCATTGGAACTGGAAGAAAAGGGTTATGAATGGGTGAGGAAATCTGATGGTGAAAAGGTTAATTCTTAATGCAAGATACCAGCATTTTTGCAGATCAGTATGAAGAAGATTTCCAAGGCCTTTGTGCTACTCTACCGGACTGGTCGTCTGAATTCAGAAATGAAGCGATGCTTGCCTTTAAGCAAATTGGATTGCCAGTAAATAGGAAAGGCAACGAGAAATGGAAATATACCAATGCTAGACCAATTGCGGAACCTCAATATTCATTGGCTAAATTTGAGGAAGTTGATTTGGATGCCATCAAGAGAACAGCTCCTTGGCATGAGTCATGGGTCAACGTAGTTTTTGTTAATGGACAATACCAAGGGACTTTCACTTCCAATACTTCCTCAAGCATACAAGTTTCTAACATAGCATCGGATGATTTGTCACAAGACATTGTTAATTCAGTTGGTGGGATTGTCGATTATTCAGATGACGGTTTTGCTGCCTGGAACAGCGCATTTATGTCGGATGGTTCAATAATAGCGGTTCCAGATGGAGATAATGGTGGAACAGTGATTAACTTGATTTTTTTCAACCAAGGTTCGACTGGGACTGTAAACCATCCTCGCGTTTTGGTTAAGTCAGGCAAGAACTCAAACGTTAATGTGATAGAAAATTATGTAGGCGGCGGAGAGCATCGTACACTAACCAATTCTGTCTCTGAGATATATGTAGGTGAAAGCTCCACAGTAAATCACTATCGTCTAATGAGCGAGACTGATCATACATACGATGTGGGATATGGGAGGGTAAAGATAGATACTGAGGGTAGATTTAACTCAAGAGTGTTTTTCAGAGGTTGTGGAATTGGACGCTATGATTTGAATGTGTTGGTAGATGGAGAAAATGCTTCCTGCGATTTGCAAGGACTTTATTTTACGAGTGGAAACCAGCATATGGATAATTTCATAAATATTGATCATTCCAAACCAAATTGCCAAAGTAATCTGTTCTACAAAGGTATATTGGACGGTAGCTCTAGAGCAGTGTTTGGCGGCACGGTTCTGGTGAGGAAAGAGGCACAGAAAACCGATTCAATTCAATCAGATAAAAATTTGATTTTGTCACCAAATGCGGAAGTGGATAGTAAACCAGCCCTATTCATATATGCAGATGACGTCAAATGTGCTCATGGTGCCACAGCGGGAAATATTGATGCAGATACGGTTTTTTATATGAGAAGTAGGGGAGTGGATCTAGAGACTGCCAGCCGCCTAATAATTTATGGTTTTGCAGGGGAAGTCATCGACAAGGTGGAAATTGAGGAACTTAGGTCTTATTTGGAAGAGGCTTTCCTTACCTCTCTGCCCAATCATAGGTTCGAGTTTTAGCATGTATGATCTAGAAGATTTGTACCAGGAAATCGTGATGGATCACAATAGAAGACCTCGTAATTTCGGGGAGTTAAAGGGCCCTACAAACTCAGCAGATGGGTTTAATCCTCTGTGCGGTGATCAGATAACGCTTCAACTATTCGTGGAAGACGGTGTAGTCTCCGACGTAGCATTCAATGGGGCGGGATGTGCAATATCCAAGTCTTCAGCATCTATGATGACAGAGGAACTGAAAGGTAAAACCCTTGAGCACGCAGAAAAATTGTTTGAGGCGTTTCGAAAAATGATTACGAGAACACCTGGAGATTCATATGATGCTGATCTACTTGGCGACTTGGAAATATTGCAGGGAGTTTCACGGTATCCGGCAAGAATAAAATGCGCCACTCTTGCTTGGCACACGCTTCATTCGGCGATACAAGATGGAAATGAGATTGTTTCTACAGAGTAGTTACTTTTATAAGGTGAGGTGAGCTATGTATGTGCCTATCAAAGTTGATTATGGAGTAAGAGCTCTAGTGGATCTGGCAATGTATGGTTCTGATGGGAATTCCTTGAGATCGGCAGAAATTTCAGAAAGGACAGCTATTCCTAATGCGTATCTAGCTCAGGTGTTGCACTCTTTAAAAAAAGCTGGGCTCGTCAAAAGCACGAGAGGGCCACGCGGTGGGCACGAATTGGCAGTAGACCCTGACACAATTCAGTTGAGTTCTGTCATGAAAGTTCTGGATGGCAAGGATAATTTGGTCAATTGCTTGTATGATGATGGGTTTTGTGTGCACTCTCCCTTTTGTGCTCAGAAGGAAATATGGATGACGGTTGAACATGCAATACATGGGGTTTTGTCTTCGATTACGGTATCTGATCTAGCACGGAGAACCGAACTTATTAAATTACAGATATAGATTGACGGTGATATCAATTTTGCGGAGTGTGTTAATTAATGCTTGATGTCGAAAAAATAAGATCGGATTTTCCTATACTCTCCAAGAATATTTTTGGTAATCCTCTGGTATACCTTGATAATGCTGCTACTAGTCAAAAACCCCGTCAGGTTATTGATGCATTGGTGGATTATTATGAAAACTTTAATGCCAATGTACACAGAGGCGTCCATACGTTAAGTATGGAGGCGACGGATAAATTTGAGGACGCGAGAGAAAAAGTGTCGTCCTTTATTAATTCTGAATCTTCAGATTTGGTTATATGGACAAGGAATGCTTCAGAAAGCTTAAACCTTGTGGCATATACATGGGGGGAAAACAACGTTAACGAAGGCGATGAGATTTTGTTAACTCCAATGGAACACCATAGTAACTTGGTTCCATGGCAAGAACTGGCCAGAAGGAAAAATGCAGTTATAAAGTTCATACCAATGTTGGAGAATGGGACTTTGGATATGGATCGAGTGGATGATCTGATAACAGAAAGGACGGTTTTGGTGTCAACAGTTCACATGTCAAATGCCCTTGGCACGATCAATCCAGTTAGACAATTGGGAGAGAAAGCCCATAGGTCGGGGGCCAAAATTTTAGTGGATGGAGCTCAAAGTGTTCCTCATATGCCCACTGATGTCCAGGAATTGAACTGCGACTTTTTGGTGTTCTCTGGCCATAAAATGTTAGGCCCAACCGGTATAGGGGTTTTATATGTTAAAAAGGAAATCCTTGAATCTATGGAACCTTTCCTTACCGGAGGTGAGATGGTGTTGGAAGTCTCTTATCAAGAGGCGTCTTGGGCCGATTTACCTATGAAATTTGAAGCCGGTACCCCTAACATAGCTGACTCCATAGGCCTTGGTAGCGCAGTGGATTATTTGAATGTTTTGGGTATGGAAAATGTAAGAGAGCATGAGAAAGATTTGACTTATTATGCTCTCGAAAGATTTGCGAAAGCAGATTTGGAAGGGCTTGATCTGTTTGGGCCAGATGATCCAAATATCAGGGGGGGAGTATTTTCTTTTAATACTTCGGATGTCCATCCGCATGATTTAGGCACATTTCTTGACAGAATGGGAATCGCCGTTAGGACTGGCCATCACTGTGCGATGCCTTTGGTGAGAAGCCTAGGGGTTGCAGCGACCGTAAGAGCAAGCTTTTACTTGTACAACACAACAAAAGAGATTGATATTTTGGTAGATGGAGTAACAGAGGCATTGAGGTATTTCAGGGATGGATCGAACTAATATCGACGACATATATAGGGATAGAGTTATCCTTGATCATTGTAGAAATCCTCGAAATATTTCACCTATTGAACATTATGATCTATCGGGAGATGCTATAAATCCTTTTTGTGGTGATGAGGTTCATTTTCAGATAGGTTTGTCAAGCGAAAATTTAATTGAGAACGTACGCTTCTCAGGTGATGGATGTGCTATAAATATGGCTTCAGGGTCCTTATTGTCTGAAGCAATGAAGGGTTTAACTACTAGGGAAGCATCTGAATTATCCATAAGATTTGTTGAATCAATGAGAAAATCAATTGATCAAGATGTAGATCAGGAATTTGTAGGAGAGCTCTCAGCGTTGATAGGTGTGAGACATTTCCCTGTTAGAATAAAGTGTGCTTTATTAGCCTGGTCAGCCCTTGAGGATGCTCTATCAGCTTAGGTGTAAATTAGCGATCTAACCACACCTTTTCCCAATGTGTATACTCGAATCCGGAAAAATTTGGGTGAATGTTTTTCAGATTTTGCGTCCAAGCCCACAGGTTTTTTTGAGTTGCAGGCATGAACCTATAAGACCTTTCCAGTAAATGATTATTAATTTCGTTAATTATCCTTGAGCGTTTTTCAAAAATGTATTCCTGAGACTGTTGTTCTATCATTTCATCTAGTCGCGAATCCTGATGGTTAGTAGTGTTCCATTTCCCTTTACTGTGAAGTACAGGGATTATAAAAGCGTTAGCAGATGAATGAGGAAATGTTGGACCCATTAAAACGTGGAAATCACCGGTTTTCCATTGGAGTTCTGTGTATTGTCGACGGTTGACATAATTGATTGTTGGGTCAAAGCCGGCCAAACTTAGATGTCTGGAGGCGATTTCTACACTTTTCGTGAATTTGGAGCCAAAATCACTGGCGGTAATGTCAATGGGAATTATCTGTTCTAGGGGCTCACTCTGTTCGTATGGGGAGAAGTAAGGCTCCCATACAGATCTTTCTGGAATCCATGAAGAGTGCGATGCCGCAAAACCTAATGAAAAAAAAGCATGATCGTGCCAGGCTTCTTTGATAATTTCATCTGGGTTTATATTGTTTCTCGCCGCTGATCTTATATTAAAGTCATTGAACGGATAGGTCGCAGTATTAAATGCTATTTCAAACCCCTGTCCCGGATTTGGGTCCGCAAAAGATATGTCGATTTCTGCGGAATAGTCATCGATGTTGTATACATCAATCAATCCCACGCTGTATGCACTTAACCTTGTTTGCGGATCTGGGAGAATGTGAAATTCAATTGAGTCTAGATACGGAGGATTAGAGATAGAATAAGCATTTTCAACTTTCGAATAGGAATTTTCCGAAAGTTTTGCTAATCTCCAAGGACCAGATCCAACAAGAGAACTTGAACTGATATATTTTGAATGTTCTGAATTTGATTTTGAAATTAATTTAGACCTTCCGTCCGCTAGAGAGATAAAAATATCTGCATCGGGAGCATGTAGATTAATTTGGAGCTGCCCTTTTTCAGGATTGATTTCTATGCTACGGATCATATGAAAGCGGTTGGCACTTTTGTCATCTATATTAATTTGTCGTTCCAAACTGAATTTTATGTCTTCAACTGACATGTTTCCCAAGCCTTTGGAATCAACGGATTGCCAACTGACATCAGGGTCAATATCAAAAATAAAGGTTTTGCTATCAAGCATTTTCCAAGATTGACAGACATCGCATTCTGTGGCTTTAGATGGTAAAACGATATTTGGACCATTACTAAATTTCAAAAGGCGTTGATATATTACACCGATACCCCATGTCGAATATGCTGCTGAATGGTTTTTATGAGGATCTAACGATCCAAAATAATCTTTCGACGCTAATTTAAGGCTACCGCCCTTTTTTACTGACAATGGAATATCTGCTTCGGCATTCACTTGTGTAATTATTTCGGAGATGGTGTCCACCTTTTTATTGTTGGCTGAGACTGGGGTAATGCGTTCTTCACGCGCCAAAGGTGTAAGTATCGTAAAAGGACTTGGCGCTATTTCTGGTGTAATGATTTTGGAGTCATCAATTTTTTCTACAGTTGGTGGATTTATCAACGACTCAGGAGGTAATTGAGGTTGAGATGGTTGTTCCGAGCATGCAAGAAATATAATTATCGGGGCAAACAAGGACCCAACGAAAATTTGTATGTGATAAGTGTTAATCAAATTCGCTACCTGATTTTTAGCTATTAATCATCCAAGTAGTATAATCAACGCCGCTTCCGTATGAAATCCATTTAATAATATTTCCATATGTTAATCGATACTCACGTACATTTAGATTCTTTTAGTGATAATGAAATCGCCGCCATTTTGGAGCGAAGTAAAGAAGTAGGTGTTGGCTTTGTAATATGTGCGGGAACAACCGTCGCATCGTCAATTCGATCTGTGGATTTATCACGTATGTTTAGTCCTTTTTTTTCGGGAGTGGGAGTCCATCCCATGGACATAACTGAACCATTGGTCCATCGGGATTACAAAGCATTAACTGATTTGGCGGAAAGGGAAGAAAAAGTGATAGTGATGAGTGAAATTGGGTTGGATTACATGGAAGGGATGCCAGATAGAGCTTGGCAATTTCCGGCGTTTAGAGAGCAGATAAATATTGCGAGAAATCTGAAATTGCCCATTGTTTTTCACAGCAGGGGGGCTCATAACGACTGTTTTAGAGTTTTAAGAGAAGAAAAGGGGTATGAGGTTGGGGGTGTAATGCATTATTTTCAAGGCAGTTTGGAAGAAGCTAAAGAAGTCATAGATATGGGATTTTCCATATCTATAGCAAGGCCAATCTTTCGGCTGCCTCACCTGCAAGAAGTAGTTTCTGAAATCCCAATGAAAAATATAGTTATAGAAACAGATTCAGCGCCTCAACCTTTTAAGAAAAACAGAGATAATTGGACTGAACCCCATCACCTTAGGCCTATTGCCGAAAAAATTGCCGAGCTCAAGGATATGGATGTAATGAGCGTGGAAACTGCACTGTTTCATAATACTAAAAAACTATTATCTGTTCAGTGGGATGTCGTTGAAAAATTTGTGACTGAATTTTAGTCAACCATGGGATTTGTGAAATAAGGCCCTATTATCATCAACCATGGAAGTAATATCCATGACATAAACCATCCAATAACGGAAGGAATGATAGCCTTTGCAACACTTATATTGTGGGTGGCTCTTACACCGTTGGTCACGGTCGCTAGTAACCATACCAAAGATGCTAGGAGTATGTAGTCTCCGACTAATGGAATTGTGGCGAAGATTAACCCAATTCCAGGACCATACGCTATTCCCGTACTGCGTATTGTATCTCTGAACTCTGCTTCCCCTCCGAGGAGGCCACATAAAGTATTGTTGATGAATGACCACATCATCATTCCTACAAAAATGGTTGAGAATGCCACTGCCATCATCTGTAGCCTGGCAAAATCGCTTTCAGGATTAATCGCGGTACCTTTGTAATACAAATATATTGCACTTGAAAAAGCTGTGATAGCTACCGTTCCTAGAGATTGAATGACAAGTTCTGGTCGGTTGCGAAATTGGGGATAAATATGCTTGTTTAAAATAGCAGCCTTAATTATGTTTTCTATCATGACTTTTTGTGGCAACTAACCTGTATATTTTTTATATTCCGACAAATGGGCAATAATGGTGTAGAATCTTTAGGTCCTAAAACCCTAGCATATATGGTGTAACCGTTATTGACTCTTCCATCCTAACCCAAGGTGCTTTTCTTACAGTTATCGGGATGGGCACTTCAGTTTTATTATTATTAGTATTGATAACATCAATACTAATAACGAAGTATGTTGCTAATAAAATAGATGCTCCATTTATACCTCCAACATCTGAACAGAAAGAAGAGATTGCTAGAATGGCAAAGGTCGCTGCAGTAGCAGTCGCATATCATACCGTCAAGCGACGTGCCCAAGAAGCAGATTCTGAAACATAAGTATTTTCCCGATTAGGTCATGGTGTGCTCAGGTGATAGAACAGCTTTTTGATTTTATAAAGACTACGGGGTTAGCCAATATGAATTGGCGAGATGTAGTTATGATATGTGTCGGGCTATCATTTATATATCTTGCGATAAAAAAAGATTGGGAACCATATGAGCTGCTTCCAATTGGCTTAGGTATAATCGCTGCCAATTTACCCTTAACGGGGCTAATAACACCGCCTACGAGTGATTCTTTGAACCAAGAAGCTGGAATATTTGGCATCTTTTTTCATTATGGTTTGTCTTTTTGGAACATATTGCCACCAATTATTTTCCTTGGGATAGGAGCTTTAACAGATTTTGGCCCAGTGATAGCCAATCCAAAAACATTGCTCTTAGGTGCTGCGGCACAGATTGGTATATTTATAGCTTTTTGGGGTGCCTTGATTACGGGATCCCTTGGGATGAATTTTGGGATCGAAGAAGCGGCATCAATTGGAATTATTGGCGGGGCTGATGGCCCTACCACTATATTCCTATCAGCTCGTCTGGCACCTGATTTATTAGGTATAACTGCAGTTATCGCCTACTCCTATATGGCGGCGGTTGCTTTTATTCAGCCCCCTTTAATGAAGCTCTTCACCACAGAGAAGGAGAGACAAATAATTATGCGACCGCTCAGAGAAGTATCGAAGCTTGAAAAATTAATTTTCCCGAATGTGGCTCTTATTGCAATCATATTAGTGGTTCCTAAATCGGCCCCTCTGATAGCAATGTTCATGATAGGGAACTTATTTAGGGAAAGTGGAGCGGTACCACGATTGACCAAATCAGCTTCTAATGAGATTTTGAATATTGCTACTATTTTCCTTATGATTACTGTGGGTACCCAACTTACGGCAGATAGAGTATTCGATTGGCAGACCATCGTCATCTTACTGCTCGGCTTGGTTGCTTTTTCATGCGGTACCATTGGAGGAATACTATTCGCCAAGATCATGAATCTGTTCTTGAAGGAAAAAATAAATCCTCTTATCGGTTCAGCCGGGGTGTCAGCGGTGCCTATGGCAGCCCGGATTTCACACCACATGGGTCAACAGGCCAACCCTAACAATTTTTTGTTGCCTCATGCTATGGGACCAAACGTCGCAGGCGTTATAGGATCTGCTGTTATCGCGGGTGTTTTTATTTCTTTGGTGGTGTAGTAAATGAAAATTCGAATTGAAGGTAAATGGTATTTGGTTGAGGTAGAAGATTCTTCTTCTGATCCAGCTGTAGTGTTAGTAGATGGACAAAAGTTCGAAGTAAAATTGGAAGATATTGCTTCTTTAATTGAGCCTGAAAGACCTCCTAAGGGAAACATCTCCGATTCTGGACCAATCATTAGAAATGGACGAGAATTTAAAAGTCCTATGCCTGGAACGATAATCAAGATTCTGGTTAAAATCGGAGAAAAAGTCAAAGTTGGTCAAGACATGATTGTTTTGGAGTCGATGAAGATGCAACAAACTCTCAAAGCAGATACTAATGGTACTGTTGTTGAGATAACGGTGTCTGAGGGAGATCCAATACTAGATGGAGATCTTATTCTTTTAACTAAATAACTATTGGTTCAAGTTTTGTAATGCGGCCTCAGCAATTCGTAATTCTTCTGTTTCTCTCACGGGATGAATAAGATTCACAGCCAATTGCAGCTCTCTTTGGGCATCCTGTATATTGCCTTCATCTCTGTATATTAATCCTAGATAAAGATGCGTTCCGCCTAAATCAATATCTAGGGTCATCGCTTTTTTTAGATCTTTTTTTGCCAATTCAAATCTTTCTAGGTGATAATATGCTGCACCTCTAGATTTATAAGCTATGGCGAGATCAGGCATCCTTTTGATTAGTGTAGAAAATGCGTTAACTGATTCAGTAAACTGCTCTGCTCTTAGTAAATTGAGCCCTCTGCTGTAGAGAAAAAGAGCTTCAATTTCTGGGGTTGGGGTTGGCTTTGGAGGTTCTGACGGAGTTTTAGTTGGTAATTCTTCAATTTGAATTACTGTTGGCACGGGTATTTCTGTGACTGCAGAAAAAGTAGTGGTGTTTGAGTTATTATCACAAGATATAAGCGAAGACACTATAACCAGCGCTATACCCAAAGTCGCACCCAAAGGATTTATAATATTCAGATTGGATTTTTGTAACATGTGATTAAGAATTTTTTTGTCGCGAGGAAACAATCAGAAATCTAATTCTAACAGTTTATTTAAAGTGGAGGACGCAGTGATAAAAACTCTTGAAGGCAAAACCCCAGTAATTCATCCTACTGCTTTTGTGAGTGAGGCAGCATATATAGTGGGAGATGTAGAAATAGGAGAAGGGTCTAGTATATGGCCTGGTACTGTTATACGCGGAGATAGTGGAAAGGTGAAAATTGGCAAATACACCAACATTCAAGATAACTCTGTAGTTCATGGAGATGCTGATTTAGAGATTGGTGACTATGTGACAGTGGGACACCGGGTTATGTGCCATGCTAAATTTATAGGTCACCAATCCCTTATTGGAAATGGATCCATACTGAATGATGGAGTAATCATCGGCAAAAACAGTGTTGTTGGATCAGGGTCTATGTTGTTAGAAAATACAGATATACCGGAAAAATCTATTGCAGTTGGTATGCCAGGGAGGGTGAGAGGAGAAGCTCAAAAAAGACATTTTGACCTTCAAGAAGAGTTGGCAAAAATTTATTCTGATAAGGCCAAGAGATATAAGAATCAGGGGAATTTGGAATAAATATATATGTTAGGAAATAATTAGCGGGGACCCATGTTCAGGGTGGGGGATAATGCTTACTTTTGAACCATAGATGGCTTCAATGTTATTTTTTGTTAACACTTCCTGGGGAGTTCCATCTACTGCGACAATACCTTCTGAAAAAAGAATAACTCGATCACTAAATTGAGCTGCGATATTTAGATCATGGATAGCTAAAATAGTTACTCTATTATTCGATTTTTGATTGTGTATTTTTTTTATCACCTTCATCACCTTCATCTGGTGTGATATATCTAGATTGGAAGTTGGTTCGTCTAAGAGCATTATTGGGGAACGTTGAGTCATGGCCAAAGCCAACATTATTCTTTGCCTTTCGCCACCTGAAACTTCACCTAACTTTCTCTGAATAAGATGATCGATTTCGGTGAGGCTTATTGATTCCTGTGCGATCTTGAAATCTTCCAATGATTCCCATTGCAGCAATTTTAGGTGAGGATTACGGCCGAGCATTATGAAATCGGAAACACCCATTTCTTCCGGTAGCTTAGGGTTTTGTGGCACCAACGATATTAAAAGAGCTCTTTCTTTACGAGTAAGATTTTCGCTCAATTGATTGTATATATGAATTTGACCAGACGTTGGTTCCAATAGTCCAGAAATTAGCTTTAGAAGCGTTGTTTTGCCAGCTCCATTAGGCCCGACTAAAGAAACCAATTGGCCTGGCATGAAATTTAGATTAATTTTTCTTATTACATCCTCATGACCATAGTTAAAAGAAATATCTTGTATTTTAATAGACATTTTCTATCGCCTTTTTGGACTTTAGCAGCAGATAAACAAAAAAAGGAGATCCTACCAACGCAGTTATTATTCCAACCGGTAATTCAACGGGACTTACAATTGTTCGAGCTGCTAAATCTGCGAGAACTAGAAAAGCCGCCCCAGCTATTCCTGAAAGAGGCAAAATAGTTCTATAATCGGTGCCCCATAATAGTCGAATAACGTGAGGTGCTATTAATCCCACGAATCCTATCAAACCGCTAAATGAAACGGCGGCCGAAGTCATCAAGGTTGCTGAGATTATTAATACTCGTTTGGCCTTTTCGGTGTCTACACCTAGAGATTCTGAATAGTATTCTTCGAGTTGCATCGTATTTAAGATCCGGCTGTACCCCAATACAAATATTGTTCCTACTACCAAATATGGAATCATAAGTATTGAATGATTCCATTGAGCTCTAATAAATCCTCCCAGAAGCCAGCTCAGCAGCGGTCTTAAGTCTGGATCACTTCTCAGCATAAGGATTCCAGTTATTGCTGTGGCAAATGCCCCAATAGCCAAACCTGCTAATAGAAGAGTAGATAGTTGGGTGTCTCCAGAACTATGTGAGATTAGGTAGGCTATATATACAGCAGCAAGGCCTCCGCAAAATGAGGCAACTGGAAGAAGGCTAAAGTACCCATAGGTAAAGGGCAGTCCTGTTAAAAACACTAAGGTGGCTCCAAGTGATGCTCCAGATGCTACCCCAATGAGATATGGGTCTGCTAAAGGGTTTTTAAACAACCCTTGATAGGTAGCTCCAGAAATTCCTAGAGATGCCCCTACTAGTAAGGATAGTACGACTCTTGGGAATCGTACATTCCAGATTATTGTATGTGACGACGAGGCCAATTGATTCGACTCTTGGAAGAAAAATACTTTGGAAGACAAAATTGAGAATATGGCCATAGTAGGTATGTACACGGAACCTATGGCCACAGCGGATAAAGCACAAGCAGTAGTTATGGATATCCCAACGAGTATTTTTTTCCAAGGGTAAGTATAAGTTGATATTAAATTCTTATCATCTATGTCATTTATCGGTTTCATCTAGATAGACCTGGGTAAAATTCAAATGCAAGCTCTTCTATACCTAATATAAATCTTGGACCAGAAATGCCAAGATAATCGTCATTTGCTTTGAGAATAGACCTGTTTTTTACAGCTATCAATTCTTTGAAAGCTGGATTCTCGTATATCAATTCTGGATTGGAACTAATTATGATTTGTGGATTCCTATCTATTATCACTTCAGGACTCAGTTGCCCGTAGTTGTCGACGTCATAGGCTATATTTTGAAGTTTCAAGAGGTCGAATACATTCCCCATAAGTGTGTTATGTCCAGGAGTCCATAAATCACCAACATCTTGAAATACGGAAGGACCAGAATGATATGGCCCTAAAATAGATTTAATTCTGTTGATCCTATTTTCCAAGTCTTTCGCCAATAATTCAGCTTCGTTAGGAGCTCCGGTTATCCGTCCCCATATTCTGAAGGTATCAAATATTTTCATCAGATTGTCATCAACCGATTCAAGCAAAAGAACTTTGAGTCCTGCCTTTTCTAATTCCTCTTTAAATGTTGGATAGAACAAGAAAACTAAATCTGGTTCCAGGGCTACGATGCGTTCAATATTCATATTGAACGCATCACCTACCTTTTCAATATTTGCAACTTCTGCTGGGTAATAAACCCAACTGTGAGTTCCAATGATTCTGTCCCCCTGTCCAATTTTAAAAATAGTTTCAACAGCTGCGGCATCATAGGCGACTATTCTTTCAGGTGGTCGATCGAAAACGATTTTCCTTCCATCTCTGTCAATAATGGTAATTGGAAATTCAGCAACCAAGGTTTGGATAGGTTCAGGGGTTGGAGTAGGGAAAGGTTTAGCTTGTTCGCCTTTTTGTCGGCTGGCAGGCTCTATTTTTTGAGGAACCATAGATGGCATTGCCGCAACAATAGGAATTGCTGGAAGTAACTGGTGATAGGTTTTAGCAGGAACTGCTATTGGTGTTGAGGCAGGAACGCCAGGACTTGCTTTTTCAGGGACAGCAGCATTTGAGCAGGCAGCGATAGCTAAACCAAAGGCGATAGTTAAGGAGCAAGATAATAAAACTTTTCCGACCAATTTATCTCCCTTTCTACTTTCAGACTTTTTGATTCTAGTCTTTAGCGGGAAATAAATGGCCCACAAGTAAATGTGGGCCGGCGGGGGTGTTGTGTGTCAACCCGGCCTTTCCGCGAAGACCTAGATGATGGCGCTTAGTGGTTGACCGGACTTGCCTTTATGAAAAGCCTACCGTTGCGGGACAGCGTCGGATTTTGACCGACTTCCTCTTTTAAACCCTGAAGGGCACTTGCACCATAGTTATATTCAATTTTTAACCACCCCATAAAACCATGACAGATGTGTTCTTGTCAATTTACCTGAGTTTACTCTTCTACAATTCCTTGAGGTTTTTCCAGTCCATCTATGTCATTGTCTAAAATGGAAATGTCTGAACCATCCTCCAAAGCTGGTGGAGGTGGCGATTCGGGTAGCTGTTCGGTGTCAAACATTTTATCTAATTCAGCGACTCCTAGCTTTTCCCTTCCCTCTTCTGTAAGGTCATACCGAGCAGGAATTAGTCGCCCGATTATCACATTTTCCTTCAATCCGGACAGAACATCTCTTTTCCCTGTCACTGCTGACTCAGTTAGAACCCTAGTGGTTTCCTGAAATGAAGCAGCTGCTAGGAAACTATCCATATGTAGAGAGGCTCGAGTTATTCCCAATAATATAGGTATAGCAGTTGCGGGATCTCCACCTTCAGCGATTACCTCACCGTTTTTCTCTTCGAATGCCTTTCTATCCATTGGATCTCCAGGAAGGAATTCTGTGTCTCCTGCCTCATTGACTTGTACTCGTCTGAGCATCTGTCTAATTATGGTTTCAATGTGCTTGTCGTGTATTGGTACTCCCTGCGATCGGTATACCTTCTGGACTTCTTCAATTAAATAGGATTGAACGGCCTCTCTTCCTTGGATTTCTAGGATTTGTTGAGGGTTTTTGGGTCCTGAAGTGATGGCTTGACCTGCCTCAACTTCATCACCGTTAGTTATTTCCAAATGAGATGCTGCTGGGATTGCATACTCTCTTTGCTCTTCGTCGGTCCAGGTGATTGTTATTGTCGACCCATCAATTCCGACTGTTCCTGAATTGCGAGCATGGATCATTGTATCGTCTTCCGAGTCTTCCGAAGTGGCAATCGGTGTACCAATTATTACTGTACTACCTTTTTTGACGGTAGGTTTATAACCTTCCAAGTTATATTCGTCCACTAATTCTTCCGAATTGATTATGCGGGCGGCACGACCTTCAGGCGCTTCAATTATTTCGGCCTTTCCTGAAATTTCTGATAATACTGCCGCACCACGTGGTGATCTAGCTTCAAATAATTCTTCAACTCTTGGTAGACCACTGGTTATGTCTGCTCCAGCTACTCCACCAGTGTGGAAGGTTCTCATTGTCAATTGGGTACCCGGTTCCCCAATACTTTGAGCAGCTATTATTCCGACTGCATCACCAATCATTATTGGTTGTAAATTAGCCAAAGAGAGGCCATAGCACAATTGGCAAAGACCTTTTTCAGCTTGACAAGATAATGGAGATCTTACCTCCACCACATTGACCGCCAACTGTTTTAGAGCATCAATGTCTTCTTCTCTCAAAAGTTGATTGGCTTCTAAAATTATTTCTCCAGTTTCTGGGTCTGCAATAGGTGCAGCTGTGTATCTATATTTAATCCTGTCATAAAACAGGTCTTTCAATGTGTCGTCGTGATAGTCTTCTACTACGATTCCTTGGGTCGATCCACAGTCTTCTACGGTGACTATCACCTCTTGCGCAACGTCTATGAGTCTTCTGGTGAGATAACCACTATCTGCTGTTCTTAATGCTGTGTCCGCTAGCCCCTTTCTTGCTCCGTGAGTCGAAATAAAATATTCGAGAACAGTTAGTCCTTCACGAAAGTTGGACTTTATTGGCCTGTCAATAATTCGGCCTCGTGGGTTGGACATAAGACCTCTCATACCCGCCATCTGCCTAATTTGTGCGATGTTTCCCTTCGCTCCTGAGTTAGCCATCATGTAAATACCTCCGTAGTTCGGTAGGTCTTCGGCTATAACTTGGGTTAGTTTATCGTTTGCATCAGTCCATATTCGGACCGTGGCATTGTAGCGTTCATCTTCCGTTATCAACCCGTCCATGTATTGCTCTTCAAGCTGATTCACTGCTTCCTCAGCTTCACTGACTATTCCTGATTTTTTCGTCGAAACTTTCACATCGTTAATTGCTATAGAAACACCTGATTTCGATGAATTCCGGAATCCTAGGTTCTTGATATCGTCCAAGACTGCAGCAGCTTCCTCGTTACCCAATAGTCTGAAGCATTGACCGGTTATCTCTTTCAGTTTGTTTCTTTCAACTTCTTCGTTTACGTATGGTAAATTCTGTGGAAGGACATTATTAAATAGGATTCTCCCAACTGTAGTGTCAATTAGTTCACCGGACTTGTTACGGGCATATATGGGAGCTCTAAGGGCTATTGCACCTACTTCGTGAGCCAGTATCGCATCGTCAAAATTGGCGAATTTTTTACCAATCCCATGCGCGTTCTCATCTATGGAAGTCATGTAATAACATCCCAGAACCATATCTAGCGAAGGAGTGACGATAGGTTCACCTGAGCTTGGAGCCAGCATATTGAAGGTGCTCAGCATCAGCTTTCTTGCTTCTAGTACTGCGATCCTAGATAGAGGGACATGTACTGCCATTTGGTCTCCATCAAAGTCTGCGTTGAAGGCTGTGCATACCAGCGGATGAACTCTTATTGCACTGCCTTCTATTAAGACCGGTTCAAATGCTTGTATGCCGAGCCTGTGAAGAGTAGGGGCACGGTTGAGCAATACGGGGCGTTCTTTGACAACTTCTCCTAATATTTCCCAAACTTCTGATCGATTGCGCTCTGCTAGTCTTTTGGCACTTCTTATGTTGTGTGCGTAACCTTTCAAAACCAATCGGTGCATCACAAATGGTTTAAACAACTCTAATGCCATTCGTCTAGGTAATCCGCATTCGTTTAACTTCAATTCCGGTCCTGCAATAATTACAGATCTTCCACTGTAATCTACTCGTTTCCCTAGCAGATTCTGTCTAAATCTTCCCTGTTTGCCTCTTAGAAGGTCTGATAAAGATTTAAGTTTGTGGTTATGGCTTCCTGCTACAGCTCTGCCTCTTCTTCCATTGTCTATCAAGGCGTCCACCGATTCTTGAAGCATACGCTTTTCGTTTCGAATTATAATTTCAGGTGCTTGTAATTCTATAAGCCGACTAAGCCTATTATTCCGATTAATTACCCTTCTATATAGGTCATTCAAATCGCTGGTAGCAAATCTTCCTCCATCTAGTTGAACCATCGGGCGCAAATCTGGCGGTAGAACTGGTAAATTGGTTAGGATCATCCATTCTGGCTTGTTCGTGCTTTTCCGAAATGCTTCAACTACACGTAGTCTTTTGATGGCCTTTTTCCTTCTTTGGCCAGATGTAGATTGCATTTCCTCTTGTAGTTCATCACGAAGTTCATCAAGATCTATGTGGTTATGGAGTACGTATAATACCGACTCTGCCCCCATTCCAGCTTGGAATACCCCAGGGAAGTTGTCTCGGTTGTCTCTGTACTGGGTTTCGGTTAACAGCCTAGTTACCTGAATTTCTTCCAAAGAAGATATTTGATTTTCAATAGTGTCTAGTATTTCTTCAAACTCATCATTAGTCTCAGCTACCGATTCCTCAATTTTTTCATCGCGTTCTTTTTCCAGAGATTCGATTTTGGCGACAATTCCTTTTGTTCCTTTCTGGGATTCAGATTTATCATCCTCTGTAGTGGGATCTTGTTCTTCTGCTATAGGTTGTAGAGAATCTATCTGCGATTGGTATTCTTCAGTTATTGTGGTTTCGGCAACTTCTATTTTCGCATCTTTTTCCACTGTTTTTTCTTCTAGAGTCGAGTGGAGTTGCTCAAGCAACTGACTTTTCAATTCCTTATCGACATCAGTTACCAGATATTGGGCGAAATATAGAACTCGATCCAAGTTTCGTGGTGAGAGATCCAATAGTAAGCCTAGCCTGCTCGGGGTGCCTTTTGAAAACCAGATGTGAGCCACTGGTGCAGCCAGATCTATATGCCCCATCCGCTCTCTTCTTACTTTGGATCGGGCTACTTCAACTCCACATCGATCACATGTCACCCCTCGGAATCTTATTTTCTTGTATTTTCCACAGTAACATTCCCAGTCTTTGGTAGGACCGAAAATTCTTTCGCAAAATAATCCATCCTTTTCCGGTCTTAGTGTCCTGTAATTAATGGTCTCTGGTTTTGTTACTTCACCCCAGGACCATCGCTGTACATCGTTTGGGGATGCTAGTGAGATTGTTATTGCGTCGAAATCATTTCCTGGTTGGGCCATTTCAAATTCTCCATGAAAATTAAGGAATTAGAGGTAGATGGGTTACTAGTCATCCCCTCCTGGAACTGGTCTGTCGTCTTCAATTGATTCAGATTCTTCATTGGTTTCAGTTGTATCTGTTTCCGAATTGTTGCCCTCGGGATCGTCATTTCGATTTTCTTCATTGGAGTCATTATTCAGAGCACCTTCTAGTAATGCCAGCGGGTCTGATACTTCTGACGACTCGGTAAACAAACCGGCTTCCCCTGAGAACCCTTGTTCTTGCATCGCTTCTATATTGTCATTTTCTAGTTCTATGGAAAGCACAAGGCTCTGGAGTTCCTTCATAAGAACATGGAAGGATTGAGGGATTCCAGGTTGTGCAACGTCTTCACCTTTTACTATTGCTTCATAAGTTTTGACTCGCCCTATTTCATCATCTGATTTAATGGTTAACATCTCCCTCAGATTATGAGCGGCGCTATAGGCTTCAAGTGCCCAAACTTCCATTTCTCCGAACCTTTGCCCGCCTAACTGGGCCTTACCACCCAAAGGTTGTTGTGTTATCAAAGAGTAAGGTCCTGTAGCCCTTGCATGAATCTTATCTTCCACAAGGTGGATTAGTTTTAGCATGTATATGTATCCAACTGTGACTGGTTGGTCAAATAATTCCCCTGTTCTTCCATCGTAGAGTGTAGATTTTCCTAGAACGGGGGCAGCCAAACCGTAATCTCTATTAAGGACTAAAGCTTCTTCCATTAATTCATCTACGGTCATTCCCGAAGTGTCTTTATTTGCCACCTCCTCCATCCATATCTTTAAGCAAGCATATCTAGCGGAATCTGGGGCAGATTCCACGAAAATATCTTGGAATTTGAAACCTCTTTTTTCAAGGAAATCTGAAATCATATCTAGGTCCACCATGTCTGGATCACTATCTAGTACTGATCTTGCCGGGACTGCATCTGACTGTTCAATAATCCACGCTTTGGCTAGTTCATCTTCAATTGCCGAATCTTGGGCACCGTCAAAAACTGGAGTCTTTGCATCAAATCCCAGCCTTTTTGCAGCCCATCCTAGGTGAGTTTCAAGCACTTGTCCTAGATTCATTCGTGATGGAACACCAATAGGATTGAGTATTATGTCCACAGGGGTGCCGTCGGGTAAAAATGGCATGTCTTCTTCGGGTAGAATCTTTGCTATAACCCCTTTGTTTCCATGCCGGCCCGCCATTTTGTCACCTTCAGTGATTTTTCTGGTGTGTGCTATCCACACTCTCACTAATTTGTTTACGCCGGGGGAAAGATCATCGCCGTTGATTCTATCCAAAATTCTTACGTCAATTACTTTTCCTCCCTGACCGTGAGGCACATATAGGGATGAATCTTTTACGTCACGAGCTTTTTCTCCAAATATTGCCCGCAGGAGTTTTTCTTCCGCGGAAAGTTCGGTTTCCCCTTTGGGGGTAATTTTTCCTACTAAGATATCTCTATTGGAAACCTCTGCTCCTACTCTTATGATTCCTTCTTCATCTAGGTTGCGAAGGCTATCCTCACCAATGTTGGGGATGTCTCTTGTAATCTCCTCCGGACCTAATTTGGTATCTCTGGCTTCGACTTCGTGTTTTTCAATGTGTACAGATGTGAACTTATCTTCCTTAATGAGTCGGTTACTTAGGATAATTGCATCTTCGAAGTTGTATCCTTCCCAAGTCATAAACGCCACCAAGACATTCTGACCTAATGCCAATTCACCACTGTCAGTAGATGAGCCGTCTGCTAGAACGTCTCCTTGTTTCACAGTTGTTCCTTTGTCAATAATGGGTCTTTGGTTAATACAGGTACCCTGGTTACTTCTATGGAATTTCACAAGAGAATGGACAACTTCTTTACCATCCTCATCCGTCACAATTATCTGGTTTCCAGTCACACTTGTAACAGTACCGTCAGTTTTACTAACCATAACTTGACCACTATCCCTTGCTACCCGCATCTCCATGCCGGTTCCAACAAGTGGCTTTTCCGGTTTTAGTAAGGGCACTGCTTGTCTCTGCATATTGGACCCCATTAGGGCACGGTTAGCGTCATCATGCTCCAAAAATGGAATCAATGAAGTAGAAACACTAACCAGCTGGAGAGGTGAGACGTCCATGAATCTAACCGAGTCCGTTTGCTCCATACCAACTTCTTCCCCACGTCTAGTCTCAATTCTGTCGTTGATGAACTCACCAGCTTGATTAATCGCTGAATTCGCTTGAGCAATATAATAGTCTTCTTCATCATCTGCTGATAAATGTACGATGTTTTCTAGGTCATTTGACACGTATGGTTTGACATTAATAACTTTGTTCTTTTGAGCTGAAATTCTTCCTGATGTTCTTACTGAAATTTGGGTCCCTTTTTTGACAATGGTTTTACCGTCGTCAGCCTTGATATCTTCAGTAGGGGTATGTCCTATCAACTCTTCTGGATCGCCATTGTCTACCTGAGTTAATATCTTCCTATACGGAGTTTCTATGAATCCGAATTCATTGGTTCTAGCGTATGTCGCCAATGAAACCAAGAGGCCAATGTTGGGACCTTCCGGGGTTTCAATTGGACAAATTCTCCCATAGTGGGAGTGATGAACATCCCTCACGTCGAACCCTGCCCGTTCCCTTGATAGACCTCCTGGCCCGAGCGCTGATAGTCTCCTCTTGTGGGTTAGTTCAGCAAGAGGGTTAGCTTGGTCCATGAATTGTGAAAGCTGTGAACCGCCAAAAAATTCCCTTACGGCAGCCACTACAGGTCGCACATTGATTAATGCTGCTGGAGTAGTACTTTCAGGGTCTGGCTGAATGGTCATCCTTTCCTTAATAACTCTCTCCATTCGGAGAAGTCCTACTCTCACTTGATTTTGAATCAATTCACCGACAGCTCGAACTCTTCTGTTGCCCAAGTGATCTATATCATTGGCTCTACGTTCAGAATTGTTAACCTGGATGAGCCTTTTAAGTAGATTTATAATGTCTTCTCTGGCGAGGATTCGATTTTCTAAGTTGCCATTTCTATCTGCATGTTCTGCACCTTTCAAGTTGCGATCCAACTTGTATCGTCCAACTTTACCGAGATCGTATCTTCTACTATCGAAAAATAGCGAATTTATTAAGGATTTGGCGTTTTCAGCATTTGGAGGTTCTCCTGGCCTTAACCTTCTATAAAATTCAATAAGTGCCTCTTCTTGGTTTGTGACACTTGAATCTTTATCAATAGTAGTTTGCAGGAAGTTGTGGTCAGGATTCGTATCTACATCACTGAATAATTCCAATAGTTCCTCATTGGTCTCGTATCCCAACGACCTGAGGAATGTCGTAACAGGAGTTTTCCGTTTCCTATCGATTTTGACATATATAACGTCCCTGTTACTGGTTTCAAATTCGATCCAGGCTCCCCGGTATGGAATCATCTTTGCTGATGCAAGAGGGCGACCTGTGGCCGCGTCTCGATCTTCAGTAAAATATACTCCGGGAGACCTCACTAGCTGGCTGACTACAATTCTTTCAGCCCCGTTAATTATAAAGGTCCCCGCGGTAGTCATGATAGGAATGTTTCCAACATAGAGGCGCTGCTCTTTTATCTCTCCCATTCCAGGGCCGGCTGCGTTAATTTGTAAGCTGACGGTTACGTATAGGGCAGCCTCGAAGGTTTTTTCTTGGCTTCTACAATAATCCTCGCTGAATTTTGGTTCTTCAAACTCAAAATCCACAAACCGCAGAGAGAAACGTGGGTTTTGCCCTTGGTTGTCTTCAATCGGTGAAATTTCATCGAACAGTTCGGTTAGCCCACTTGTAGTGAACCACTTAAACGATTCCTTTTGAACGTCAATCAAATCGGGTACATCCAAAACCGTGTCAATCTTAGAAAAAGATTTTGTTTTTGGAAAAATAACACTATTATCCTGCAATGCAGAAGAGGCCATCAGACTTTCACTCCTTCAGGGAAAGAAATATTCCTAGTTAGTATGGGAGAAAAGCTCTTCCGAGAAAGAAGAGCGGTAATTTAAAAACGCCAAGACGGGTGGATTTGTTAATACGTTTGTGCAAACCAGCGCATGTGTAATCATACAGTCTTCCATTTTAGCTACCATATACCATACTTGTCAATACTAAGTTAAGCTTTATTTTCAAAGACTGAATTGGTCTGCCATCAGGGCTTAAAAACTTATAGGAAAAGATGTGAATTCAAATGATAACAGAGGAATATTACATGCTGATTTCGATGCCTTTTACGCATCTGTAGAACAAAGAGACTTTCCTGAACTATGTGATAGGCCTGTAGCTGTCGGTGGGAGTCCTGGTAAACGTGGTGTGGTTGCATCAGCGTCCTACGAGGCAAGAAAATATGGAATAAAATCGGCCATGCCAATGATTACTGCAGTGAGAAAATGCCCAGAGGTAGTAGTGGTATCACCTCGGTTTTCAGTTTATAGGGAGGTCTCTCAGCAAGTAATGGAGGTGTTCCGCGATATTACTCCTCTTGTAGAACCACTGTCTTTGGATGAAGCCTATTTGGATGTTACAGATCTTATCCAACGAAATGTTACCCCACCACAAATCGCAAAAAAACTAAAGGATAGGATTTCGTCTAAGTTAGGTCTAACTATTTCTATTGGTGTTTCTACTTCTAAGTCAGTATCAAAAATTGCTTCAGGAATTAATAAACCAGATGGTTTGACAGTTGTTAGACCGGGAGATGAAATTTCTTTTCTGCACCCATTACCGATTGAAGTGGTGTGGGGGATTGGACCCAAAAGCTCAGCGAAATTGCACGATTTATCCATAAATACGGTGGGAGATCTTGCTGTACAGCCTATTAAGCTGCTTTCCGATATTTTTGGGAGCAATGCTATGTATATTAAAAACATTGCCAATGGAGTGGACCTGAGACCGGTAATAACTCAGCGGGAACGTAAATCAATTAGTTCTGAGACCACTTTGTTAGTAGATACCTCAGACTCGGGAGATTTAACTGAGATAGTGATGAGATTGAGTGGCCAGGTTGCTGATTCATTAATGCAAAAAGATATACGAGGCCGCACAGTAAAGTTAAAATTAAAACGATCAGATTTCACTATTCTAACTCGTCAAAAAACACTTTCAGAGAAGGTTCAAATTTCATCTGAAATCACAGAATCGGCCCTGGAACTTTTAAATTATGAACTGAAAAATTCAGACGAAAAATATCGATTAATTGGGGTGGGGGTTTCGGGCTTTTCATCAGCTGAAAGTCTTCATGATGAAATGCAATTGAGATTCGAAGGTCTTTGAAAAACGGTTACAGATTTTCGATATTAATTGGATCTATTGGGTCGAATGGCTCGAATCCAAAGATCTGTGAGTAAAAATATAGTTCGGCTTCTAATGTTCTTTGTATGTTTTCCGATTTCCTGAAGCCGTGCTGTTCTCCTTCAAATTCGAGATAGGATACCGGGATACCTTTTGACTTCAAAGAAGAGTACATTTTCTGAGATTGATTTGGTAATACAATTTTATCTTCTAATCCTTGAAACAAAATTACAGGGCAAGATAAATTGTCGGTGTGATTTATAGGAGATCTCTCTATGTATTTTTGGGTTTCCTCTGGATATTTCCCAACCATTGAATCTAGGTATCTAGATTCAAATTTATGTGTTTCTTCCGCTAAAGCAGTCAAGTCACTAACGCCATAATAGCTAGCTCCTGCCTTGAAGAAATCGGTGAATGCTAGGCAGGCTAAAGTTGTAAAACCTCCAGCACTCCCCCCCTTGATAGCAATTTTTTCAGGATCAGCTAAACCTTCGGAAACAAGATACTTGCCACCACTGACGCAGTCATCTACATCACTTACACCCCAGTTACCATTTAGTGCTTTCCTGTATTTTGTTCCGTAACCAGTACTCCCCCGATAATTGACGTCTAATATTGCAAATCCCCTATTAGTCCAGTATTGAATACCTAAATTAAGGGTAGTAGAAGTAGCACCGGTCGGGCCTCCATGACTGAGTATTATAAGAGGAGGTTTTGTAGATTTGGGTGCTTCATAATTTATATTGATGGGAGGGTAGTAAAACGCATGGCATTCTTGCTCATCCGATGTCATGTATTTCACTGGTTGTGGCTTTGAAAAATGAGTAGATTTTATTTTGGCTTGCGTCGATTCTTGTACCTTTTCTAGTTTTTGAATGCCATCAAGTTTATAAAGATACAAGGTATAGGAGGTGCCTGCTGAGCCTAGAGCCAACAGTGCTTTTCCTTTGTTGGCCTTCAGGCCTGATCTATTGATCTCGGTGATATCGGGAATAGTATCTACGTGAGACAGTTTGCAAGTAACCGTGTCTAGGAGTCCGATTTTCCAAAATCCTTGGTTATTATATGAACATAGTATTTGCCCATCGTCTATAAAATCATAGAATCTAACCCCTAATCCCCACTGGGCCTGTGTGAATTCAGCATCATATGGCGAGAGATTATTCGACACACCATTCTCATATTTGTAAATGTTCCACCATCCTGAAATATCAGATACGTAATGAAGTACTCCGCGTGGTGACCAAATAGGGTGACAAATTGACTCGCCTTGTCCTAGGATCTTTCTGGGATTTCGAATACCAGTCTCTTCCAAATCCGCAATATGGAGTTCAGTGGAATCCCAAGGCATATTAGGATGATTCCATTGAATCCATGCTAGGTTCTCTCCGTCAGGACTTATTACAGGAGAAGAATAAAAATCTGCCCCGCTGGCGATCGTAGTGATTTCTCCAGCGTTCGTCAGGTTGACTGAGACTAAGCAGTTGACAGGTTCTGTTTTACCGTCGTGCTTTTCAGCAACGTAAATAATGCGGTGATTCTGTGAATCTATAACTCCATCAGCGAACCTGAAAGTAGAGTCATATGTGACTTGAGATGCCTCTGTACCTGTTAGCGTAGTCTTGTATATCTGTTGGTCGGAAAAATTGGAAAAATATACTTCACATTTATCTACTAAAAACGCTCCTCCACCATATTCGTGAACACGACTGCGGGCGTTGTATGATTTGGGTAATATTTCATGTTTCGCACCATCCTGAGATTGATGCATGATCGTATACCGGCCACCTTCCAACGGTCTCATTTCTTGCCAGAATATGTTTCCATCAGATAGAAGAACATCCCCTAGACTAATTGAGTCTGAAACAATTAATTCGGTGGTGATTTGAGATTCCCAAGCACCGTAAGGAGCGACTTTTTTTAAAGTCATCGGGACAACTTCCCAGAGGTTATGGAATCAAGGTATCGGAAATAATCTTTCTTTCGGTTTGTATTAATGGACCAGTTTACTGGTATTAGTTGGTAACCATTTTCATAATCTCCAAATGCAGCGTTGCCGCCAGCTCCAGCGCCTGGATCAAAATAGCCCCATCCAGCATAGGAATTCATTGCGCAATTGAAATTATTTATTTCCTTGTCGAATTCAAAATGATCGTCCTCGTTGAATAATATAGGCATATGGTGCCAATCTGACAGTTCTTTAGTTTCTTTTACCATTTCGGAGATTCGCCTGGGTTCGGTGACACCGTTCCCATGCATTAATATAAAATCCGATGATTTGGCCACATTATTTCCGGGGATTGTATTACCTCCATAACTTGTCCCAGCTAAAAGGTTTTCAGAATTCACACTTACTGACTTGGCTAAATTTATTAGTTCGTGAACTCGCTGTGGTTGCAATATTTCGTGTTCATATTTTGGAACGCTGCATTCATTGTTAATCTCAATTACAACGTTTTCATAGCCACTCGACAGTATCCATTCACACGCATTACGGACAGCAGATTTTACTGCCTTTTCATCTTGCAGCCTTTCGTCTTGTCCGAAATAAAAAAGACCAAGTATAACCACCATGGATAACTGGTTTGTTTTTTCTAATATTTTGCTGAGTCTGCGGGTATACTCAATTTTTAGGCTACCATCAGAGGTAAATCCTGAACTATCCCAAGGTTGAGATTCTGGAGATGGCAAACCTTTCCATATCTCTGAGTCGCTACCTGACATTCCTTCTTGCTGCATAAACTCGCGGAATTGATTTAAACGGTAGTAGCCTGAGGGGGCTCCACCTTGTAAGTTTACAGTTATGGCTGTTAATCCATGTTCTCTGTATTCAGGTAACATAGCAATAAACTCATCGGTATTCCTGTCCGCATCCCATTCACCAGTATCAGGGTAATTCCATATGTCGCGAGTGTAGGGGTTTTCGTCATCAAAGATTGCATTAACCATTCTAGCGTTCAAAAGTAGACCTTCGACGCTGTTTCCCCGAAATTTAATATCAGAGTAGGTTGGGATTCCATCTACTAACCATTTGTTTCCTTCAATAGACACTTTTGACATTGTTATTAGCCTTCGTAATTTTCACTTTGCCACCCTTCGGGATCCTCCCATATCTGATCCTGGTAATGGCACTGTACCAATTATTTCATTTGCCTCAAATTGGGTTATTTTGTCGTTGCCATAACCAAGCACTTCTTTTAATACGTACATGTTGTCTTGGCCTAGGCAAGGTGCTGGATTGTGAATAACCTGGCCCTTAGAACTTTCGAATTTGAAAATTGGCCCAGTCATTGGATAAATTCCTGCGGATGGATGTTCAACTATCTGAAAAAAGTCTCTTTCATTTAAATGAGGGTCAGCATATGAATCAGCCCCACAATCTAATACAACTCCCGATGTTATTTCGTCGGATTGGAGTCTATTCAATACATCGTACCTATCCTGACTATGAGTCCATTCATTGATGATTTTATCTATTTGGTCGTGATTTTGCTGCCTACCTGCCAAGGTATCAAAGGCTTCTGAATCTAAGTGATTATTTCCAACTGTTGCTTTGAGCTTAGACCAATCTTCATTAGATTTAATGCTTATTGCTATCCATTTGTCTTCCCCCGAGCATTTGTATACTCCTTGAGGAGCAAAATCTGGATGGCGATTACCTCTTCTTTGTCGGGAAAAAGATTGCATTTGATTCTCAAGATATATTTCTCCAAGATGTGTCATAAATGATTCTGCTTGAGACATATCAATAAATTGACCTTCTCCAGTTTTTGTTCGATGAACTAGAGCTGAAGCAATCGCCATTACTCCATTTGTTGCAGCCACAGCATCTGGGTGGTGGACCAGTGAATTGGAAGAGTGATCCATATCTGGATAACCTCTCAAAAAAGAATGTCCTGTTATGGCATCTATCGCCATTCCCATACTACGGTAGTCAGCATAAGGTCCGGTGTTTCCGTAACCTGGCATCAGCATGTAAATTATATCGGGTTTGATTTTCCTGACTTCGTCGTAGCTGAGCTCAAAATTCTCCATTACTGTTCGAGCATAGTTGCAAAAAACGATGTCACTTTGCGACACCAAGTCTTTAAAAGTATTCAAGCCTTGCTCTGTTTTTAAATCAAGAGTGAGGCTTTTCTTATTTCTGTTTATAGCGTTGAAATTGGACTGACGATTCCAAGGATCATTTCCAGGGTCATCATCGGGATATCCACCCGCATTAGAAGGGGGATTTATTGGCCCTCTGCCTATTCGTTGAATAGATTCAACTTTGATTATCTCAGCTCCCATGTCCCCCATCAGGCAACCACAAAACGGACCAGCCCAAATTTCAGATAGTTCTAGGGCCCTAATTGTTGATAAGGGCTTACTGGCACCTAATTTCATATGATTTTTTCCGTAGTCAAGGCTTCAATATGGTCATTTGAGATCTGTAGGAGGTTTTGAAGCACTTGAGTTGTATTTTGTCCTAAGGTAGGGGCAGGCCTGATCTGAGAGTTGGCGGTATTTGACAGTCGGAAAGGATCGCCCGTCATACGCAACGTTTGTCCATTTGGATAGGTTACATCTTGAAAAAAATCTCTTGCAATAAATTGTTCATTTTTGTGAACTTCTTCTGGCTGTAATATGGGTGATCCTGGAACTCCTGCAGCTTGCACTGCTTTGAAAATTTCTTCCCGAGTTTTATCATTTAGCCAAGCTTGAAAGATAGCTTCTAATTCCTCCCTATTTTCAGACCTTTTGATTGTGTCGTCATATTTTGGATGAGTCATTAGATCTTCGCGGTTGATCATTTTTGCGACATTAGGCCACATGCGTGGACCTAATGGTAAAAAGCTAAAGTAACCATCTTTACATCTGAAGGTTCCAACAGCATATGGTTCCCTGGCGCCAGACGCAGAAGTTCTGGGTTGTGATCTGGGATCAGGTTCGCCAGCGTAAATATATGGAGCTCTCCTTCCTATCTGATGAGGATGGCCCGCCATACATTCTTGTATCGAGATGTCTAACCAATCTCCCTGACCCGTTAGAGTTCTTTTAAACAGGGCCGACGCAGTAGCAGCAGCAGCAGCATTGCCTGCAAAATATTGCGCTATTTCACCCGCATATCTTAAGGGTTCCCTCTCTGGAAGTCCCTCTCTATTCATTGCTCCTGTCATGGCGAAGAGTGTTAATTCATCGTACGCAAAATTTTTATAAGGTCCGGTTTGGCCATAAGGAGTGACTGAGGTAAAAATAATTGATGGATTTATATTTTTGATTTGATTGTAGGCTAATCCATTCTTCTCCCAGTAGCCTGGCTTTTGACTTTCAATCACGACATCAGATACTTTCATCAAATCAGCCAAGAGACTTTGGCCCTTTTTGTTGTCCAAATCCATGGAGATACTTTTTTTACCGGCGTTTAAATGGAGGAATATCGGGCTATCATTAACTTGATGACTTTGGGTTGAACTTGTCCATTGCCTGAGTGGGTCTCCTTCTAGAGACTCGACTTTAATTACTTCGCATCCGTATAGTCCAAGCGTTTTTGCACAAAAGGAAGCAGCCAATCTATCGGAAAGGTCCAAAACTATGATTTCTTCGAGGGCAGCAAAAGGCATATTTCAGTAATAAACTCTAGCTAAAAGATAAGTGCCATTGTCCATATGTCGGTAAGTAGTGTCAAACATATTGATCTAGGTGAAAATGTTGATACTTACGAAGACTCCACTTTTCTGGTCTCTACATATCTTTCACTTTCATAATTACAACTCCATGCTGGTCATATATTTTCTCGAGTCTTCCATCGAGTCCGCTATATATTTTTTCCAATCCTATGGCTGGATAATAGAGTTTTTCTATCTCTCCGACGAATATGTATTTGATCTGGTATTTATCTAGAAGGTCTCGTGCCATCTGAAATCCAGGCGTTGTGTAAATGGCGTTGACATCATTCATTCGAGCATTGATTTCATTTTGGTGTTCCCATCTTTGTTGCTGTTGGTGCCATTCCCAGCCTATGACCGTTGGTAGACCCGAATGCGTAGAGACCCGACTACCCCAACGATATGAGGGTGTTATTCCTTCAAGGATGATCGGTGATCCAGGAATGTTTTCTCGTATCCAATTGATTGCTGTCATATCGGCAGATAAATCAATGTCACCATTTTCATCTTTATAAATCGAAGTTTCGGTGAACGCATATCCATTGAGAGTAAATCGTGTTTTAGATGAAGAGAACCGATCCTGTGTTCTGTCAATAGTTCCTATCGTTGTATAAATCAGGCTGCCTGACCCTAGCAGGATTATGAATACGATCCATGGAAAGAAAATAGCTGCTTTGGACGTAAATGGAGTTCTATTGATTAGACGATACAGAAAGTAGGACGCTGCTATTCCTAGAATTATCCAGATTTGCAGGTAAAACTTGAACACAGTGTTCATCCTGTCGATATCGCCTTCAATTCGCCAGATATCAACGCCAATGGCCACAAAGAAAGCTCCGATTGCTAGAAGGCAGGGAAAAAAGGCATCCGAATAAGAGTTTTTTGATTTTTTGAATATAAAAAAGCAGGCGATGCATAAAAGAAAGATTACTAGAACCGATATTGGTATCGTTCCTCCAAATGTTCCCGATAATATTCCCATGGCTAGGTATGTGATGGTTAACAAAGCTGCCAGAGTGTTAAGTAAGAATTTAGGATGAGAGCTATAAGTTCTTGCTAAGAAATATTTTGGAGATACCCACATTCGTAAAAACTTAATGATGAATGG